>JAITCQ010000104.1 GCA_031283015.1 Candidatus Methanoplasma sp. | reverse complement strand
TTCCGGTTTCTTCTTTGCTTCAGCCATTTCAGGTTCCTTCTTTTTTTCTTCCTTTGTTTCCTCAACTGGTTTCTTCTTGGATGTCGCCCACGCAGCATCCTCCTCTTTTGTTTTGACGCTCACGTCTTTTTGGGATTTGTCCTCTTTATCGGACTTTCCCTCTTTTTTCTTGAATTTCTCAAAAAACCCCATTTTCATAACCCCTTTCTTATTTTTGGTCTTTGACTAGTATCAGGTGCCACCCGAAATCTGTCTTCACAGGCCCCACAAGGTCCCCTTTCTTTGCGTTGAAGGCCGCCGTCTCGAACGGAGCGACCATCTGCCCCTTCCCGAACCATCCTAGGTCCCCGCCTTTCTTCCCGGACGGACAGTCTGAGTATTTCTTTGCTATATCCGCAAAACTCTTTCCTTTCAGAACCTCTTCTTTAAGTTCCTTCGCCTGTTTTTCTGTTTTGACGAGAATATGCGCCGCATTTACCTGTTTTACCATGAAGATGGTAGTGTATCTTGAGTTTATATGTTGTTTGCCGGAAGAACCTGCTCTTTTGGGTCCTTTCGAAAGGCTGAAAAGACAGGGACGGAAAATGGAATAAGGGCCGGGAGCAAGGCTCCCGGCCCGGGTTCTTCATATCTTGCCTTTGGGCAGCAGGAACATCGCCGCCGCTGCGGCGAATATCACGATCACCGCCGCCGCAAGTATGCCTACGTACATCATGCCGCCGTTCTCCGAGTCGGGGTCAAGGGTCCCTTCCGCCCCGGAAGCGCTGACCGTCACGCTGCATGTCGCCGTCTTATTGCCGTCGTTGGTCGTTGCGGTAATGGTCGCGTTCCCTCCGCTCATGGCGGTGACCATTCCATGCGAGTCAACTGCAGCCACTTCTATGTTCGACGAGGTCCATGTCACATCCCGATTGATCGCGTTGCCGGGGATCACGGTCGCGGTTATCTGCGAGGTCCCTTCGATAGCGAGGGAAATGCTCGTTTTATCGAGGTCCAACCCGATGACCGGTCCGGGCACGGCCACGTCGCATAATGCCGTCTTACCTCCGTCGGCCGTTCTCGCGGTGATGACAGCGGTCCCGATGTTCACGGCGGTGACCCTTCCGTTGCTGCTGACGGTCGCCACACTCGGGTCCGACGATGACCACACAACTGTTTTGTTGATCGCGGTCTCCGGCGACACTATCGCAGTTATCTGTGAAGTGCTTCCTTTCGCAAGGGCGACGTCGGTCTTATCAAGGGCCACCCCCGTGACCGGGCCCGCTACCCTCACGATGCATGTTGCTGTTTTGCCTGCATCATGCGTTGTCGCGGTGATGATCGCGATCCCCGGTTTCAGGGCCTTGAAACCCCCCGTCTCACTAAACGAGACCACGCTCTGGTCTGATGTGGACCAATCCACTTCTTTGCTGCTTGCGTTGTCCGGCGATATCGTCGGTTCTATGGAAATTACACTCCCGATAGAGCAGGTGATGTCGGTCTTGTCGAGCAACACCCCGGTGACCGCAACCCATGTCACAGTCACATTCACAACGCAAAATGCCGTAAAGCCCCCATCGACCGTTTTCACTGTGATGGTTGCGGTCCCCTCTTTAACGGCGAAGACCGTTCCGTCGGAGACGGAAGCCACGCTCGGGTCCGACGAGGACCACGTTACGTCCTTGTTGTCCGCCTCGCTTGGAAACACCGTCGCGGTCAGACCAAAATGTTCTCCGGCGACCACGGACACCTCTTCTTTGTCAAGGCTCACTTCTGTGACTGGCGATGCCGAGACGGCTTCGCTTTCACACGCTACGGCGGCGGACATCGCGGCCAAGCTCACCACGAGCACTGCCATCATTGCCGTTTGTTTGATCCTCATTTTCTTACTCCCCTTTAACGACGCACAGTTGCAGATGCCTTTCAGACGGCTTCGATTGTAAAATAATAACGGAAGGCGGTGCTGCGACGGTAGCAGGCCCGCTGAATGATGCGGCCTTTTCTGTTCTTGTGCGTCCCACGACATCTCCTCCTATCGGTTGAACATCCCGGAGGCCGATGACGGATCGGCTGCAGGACCGGATATTTACTACCGGTCCCTCCCCGAGACGGCGGCTCCCTTCCGGAGAGCCCAGAATACACTGGCGCCTGCGTTATTTAATGATTCTGTCTTCTCCTCCGTCCCTTGTCATGCTGGTCGGCAGGAATCACGAGACTTTGGACCGACATGATCGATCCAAGGCGGAAAACGATTATATTTCTTCATACCCATACAGAGGGGGATGAACAAGACAAACCAGGCATTGATGGGAACCGTGATCGGTGTTGCCTCTGTTTACGTCGCGCTTTCGTTCGTTCTTACTCTATCGAACATAAACGGCGGGACAAACTCAATCGAGGCCTTCCCCCTCTTCGGAGACGGCATTACGATACCGGAGTCCTTACATGACGCGTTCTGGGGACTGATCGGGATATACACAGGCGGCGGGGAGGAGGGCGGCAACGCATACCTCACCATGTTCCTGTTTGCGATAGGCTTCGTGCTCGTGGTTGCGGGATGTGCGTCAAAACCGACCCGGAATCTCAAGGGAAAGGAGGACGATCCTCAGGAATACCTCTTCACGCACAGGCCGAAAGCGTTCCTTTTCTGCATGATGATACCCTGGAACATATTCGTCGCCGCTTGGGATATGAAGAAAGCGCCGGTCATACTCCCGATAATACTCCTGCCGTTCATGCTGCCCTTCGCGCTGATAATGGATCTTGTCCTGGCTGTGGTCTTCCTGATAGTATGGGCAGTGATGACGGTCAGAATAAAAGTGGCGGCGTCGAAGGACCTTGCGGAATATGAGAAGGAGACGCAGTATGCGATATGTCCCAAATGCAAAAGGAACTTCTCTCGGCCGAACATCAAGTGCAGGTGCGGACTCATCCTTTCGTACCCAGTTCCTAACAGGTACGGCGTGAAGTACCATACCTGCAACTGGAACCATAAGATACCAAGCACCAGCGCCGACGGGATAAGGTCAAAGCTGCCGTCGGTGTGCCCGTACTGCAAAGGAGAGATGTTCACTCACGAGGCGAAGCCCCTCGTCATCTCCATGGTCGGCTCCGTCGGCTCCGGGAAAACAACCATGATGATCTCCGCCGTCGAGTCGATGGCGACCATGGCAAAGGAGAAGGGCGTCGTGTGCGAGATAATGACCGACGGAATATCTCTCAACGCCCAGCGCACGAAGGCCCGCGTCCCTCCCACCGAGGCGGGGGAGCTGGATTCGGAGTATCTCTTCCTGAGGTCCCGGGACCTTCACGAAAAGCAGGTGGTCATAAACGACATATCCGGCATCGAATTCCAGCCGGACAAGGAGAAGATACTCTTCGAGGAGTATTACAGATACAACGACGGCATAATCTTTGCGATCAATCCCCTCGAGGTGATGGCGCTGCACCACTCCCAGTCCCCGACGAAGGGTTCGAAGAACACGCCCGTAGCGACGCTGGAATCCTTCTATCATATGTACACGGAGATCAACGGCTACGGTCCGGCGATCAAGTCCACGGTGCCGCTGGCAGTCGTGCTTACGAAGATGGATGATCCGAAAGTAAGGTCGGTGGTCAACGCCGAGGCTTCGCCGGTCGAGTTCCTGAACAGGTATGGCCACAGGATGATAGCCGAGATCGCACGGTCCGCATTCGGGAACGTCAAGTTCTTCAAGATCGCGTCCCTCGGCGACGACAACACCGCAATGGAGCCCTTCGCGTGGATACTGTCGGAGAACGACCCCGATCTGAAGAGAAGGATGTTCTGACGGTCAAACGGGAGGCCTTTCCTCCCTGTCGTCGGAGAACCGGATGAACCTTTCCGTCCCTTTGGGATGGAACTTGTCCACGAGGTCCCACGGCCAGCTGTCGAACTCATTCCTCCTTATGTGGTCCATGGCTTTCCGGACATCCTTGTCGCTGCCCAGGATGACCGGTCCGAAGGAGGACATTCTTTCCCCTATCGGCTCCCCCTCAAGCAGCCAGTATGTTCCTTCGGCATCCTCGTTGGTCATTGTTATGTCTTCGTCCCCTTTGAGCTTGAGCCTCTGCGACGATTCGTACGCCTCGCCACCTATACCGACGGTCCCGCCGGATATGAAGTAGAGGTTCCTGTTGATCGTGCTCGTGACGGCAGGCAGCACGATCTTCGAGCCAGGGGACATCCTTATCATCAGTATCCTGATGCGGTTGTTCTCGTTAGCCGCCAGGGAGACGCCGTTCGGAGGTAGCGCATCCTTCCCGCCGAAGCTTCCGGCTATTATCTTCACGGAGTACTCCCCGCCGTTCTCGTCCCTTCCGTTCACCACGGGTATGTTCTCGGACCACATCATCCCGACCGCAGGCTCTGTCCCTTTGTCCTTCAGCGGCAGGTTGAGCATTATTTGGGTTATGTTATTGGGATTGGGGCGGTCGTCGTACGCAAGAGGATACATCTCATCGTGCAGGTACATGCTCCCGGCGGACACCCATTGGACGTCCCCGAACCCGTATCTCCCCTGGTTGCCGAGCGAATCAAAATGGTCTATGAAACCTATCTCCGGTATGGTGACAGTTTCATACCCCCAGTGCGCGTGCATGGGAAATCCCGGCACCACCTTCCCGTGATACATCCGGAAACCGAAGATCTTTTTGTAATCCCTTCCCAGGTCCCTTCCGCCGATCTCTCGCAGCGGCGGGGCTTGTTGGGCGTTCCCTTTGGGATAGTCGTCGGCGTGATGGGAGGCGAACACGAAGGGGTCCTCCGTGTCCCAATGCAGTTTCAGGTACTGCGTCTTTATCACAGGTCCGCGCCTTTTCTTTCCGAACATCCTCATATCACGCGTACGTAGAACGAACAACAGGTTAAAAACATCGGGCCTGTTACGGTTGAGCATGGCCGCAGGCAAGGAAGAGGATGAAGGGATAAGGCTCAACAAATTCCTGAGCGAAGCGGGGGCCGCGTCAAGGAGAGGGGCGGACAGGATGATCGAGGAAGGCCGGGTGTCCGTTGACGGGCGGACCGCGGTCCTCGGGGACAAGGTGTTCCCAGAGAACAAGGTATCCCTTGACGGCAAAGAAGTGGAAAGAGTGAGGGAAGATATCATCCTCGCTTTCTATAAGCCGGCCGGGATAACCTCCACCTCTGACCCCGGCGATGAGGATAACGTGATAGACTTCATAGGGTACCCGAAGAGGATATTCTCCGTCGGGAGGCTGGACAAGGATTCCGAAGGCCTTCTTCTGATGACCAACAACGGCGCGCTCGCAGACAGGATAATGCGCTCGAAGAACGAACACGAGAAGGAGTACGTAGTAAGGGTGGACAGGGACGTCACGGAAGAATTCATAGGCCAGATGTCCGGCGGAGTGCTTTTGGACGACGGCAGGGTGACCAAGAAATGCTTCGCGGAACAGACGGGTCCCAGGGAGTTCAGGGTGATCCTTAGACAGGGACTCAACAGGCAGATAAGAAGGATGTGCGGGCAGCTGGGTTATGGAGTAAGGAACCTGAAACGGATAAGGGTGGTGAACATCGTCCTGGGGGATCTCAAAGAGGGCCGTTACAGGGATATATCGAAAAAGGAAAGGGACGAGCTGTACAGACAGCTCGGCTTGAAGTGATTTAAATAAAAAAAGAACGGGGGCGTGAGCCCCCGGTTCATTCAGTTTGCGTTGGAGACCTTTTCCATCAGGCCCTGGGACTCCTTGATGTCGGCGTCGGACATCTGGAGCTTGTTCTGCAGCTGGTACTCCGTGTGTCTGGACATGCAGTCCACGTGCGAGACGAGTATGCCTTCGTCCGTGGCGACGAACTTGACGGTTATCGGGGTGCTCCTGTTCGCTCCCTCGGGAAGGTCCATCTCGAACTCTCCGACGCTGTATCCGTCGATGACATCGATCCTCTTCCCCTCGGAGTTGTTGGACGCGGAGTTCTCGAATATCTCCACCTTGATGGAGGTCTGGCCGTCCTCAACGGGGTAGTACGTCTTCGTGGAGACTATCGGAAGGACCTCGTTCCTGAATATGATGTTGGATATCATCACCTTTCCGTCTTCATACTCGGCCTTGATACCGAAGGACTTGCTCAGGACGTTGTGCACGGTGATCTCGCCCTCTTTCGGAACGTACGTCTGGCCCGCCGCGGCTGCGGCGGCGAACTCCTCCGCGCCCGCCCAGTTGTGGGCGCCCGCGAATATCGCCGCTCCCTTCGCGATGGACTGGTCGGGATCGAAGATCCTGATGTTCGCGTCCGGGTATTTCTTGGTTATGCCGTCCTTGACCTGAGGCATCCTCGAGGAGCCGCCCACAAGGATGACGTCGTTGATGTCGCCGATCGTGAAGTTCTTTGACGCGAGGGCCCTCTCGATTATGTCGAGGGTGGTCTGCATGAGGGGCGCGGTCGCGGCCTCGAATTCAGCCCTTGTTATGGTGTACACGGCCTTCTTCCCGCCCACCGTCAGCGTTCCCTTCGTGGATTCCGCCGACGACAGCCTCTTCTTGATCGTCTCCGAGTCAAGTATGAGCGACTGCTTCACGTCGTCATCATCGTCGAGTTCGCTTGCCTCTATGTCGTTCTCCTCGCACACTTTCTGCTTTATTATCTTGATAAGGACCTGGTCCCAGTCCTTTCCTCCGAGAAGCCTCTCGCCGTCCGTGGCAACCGCCGTGAACGAGCTCCCGTCGATGTCAAGGATGGTCACGTCGAACGTTCCTCCTCCGAGGTCGTAGACCATGACCCTCTTCTTTTCCGTCCCGCCGGCGCCGAACCCGAAGGATATGGCCGCCGCGGTGGGCTCGTTGATTATGGTGACGTCCTCAAGCCCCGCCACCTTTCCGGCGGTCTTCGTAGCGTCCCTCTCGTTCTGTCCGAAGTACGCGGGGCAGGTGATCACCGCTTTCTTCACATCAACGCCGTGGTTGTCGTTGAAGTCGTTGATCATCTTCCTCAGTATCGCCGCGGACAAAGTGACCGGCGTGTACCTGTCCCCGTCGATGTCCACTTCGTAATCGGTCCCGATCTGCCTTTTTATTGCGGTGACCACCCTTTCTATGGGATACATTATCGCCATATCCTTGGCGGGCGAACCGACAATTATCTCTCCGTTCTCGTTGAAGAGTATGACCGACGGCGTTGTGTCCTCCTGTTCGAAGTTCTTCTCAACCACCGGGTCACCTTCTTCGTCTATGTACGCTAGACACGAGTAGGTCGTGCCCAGGTCAATCCCTATCATATATTCGTTGCTCATTTTTCTCAATCTCCTTCTGTTCTTCCGTTCTCAGAAAATCTATAGATCTTCACTTTCTCCTTTAAGAGAACGCGCCCCTGGTACACGTACCCGTCGGACACTCTCTCCGCTATCATACCGTTGATAGATTCGTCGTCGGTGGGTATGACATCGACGATCCTTTGGTATAGGGTGTTCAGTCTCTCGAACTTGCTGGGTCCGATCTGCACGCCGCTGTCGACCAGGATATTCTCCATGTCCACACCGTATGCCTCGAACGACCCCAGGATGTCCTTCGACGAGAAACTGTCCAGTTTAGCGTTTATTCCGTTGCAGAGCTTGAAGAAGTCCTCCCTCATCGCGGACAGTTGCTCCAGCATCCCCAGGAACTTCCTGTTCGCGATCTCCGCATCCCTTCTGTTCATGACCGTTGTGTATTCTTTCAGCTGCTCTTTCGAGGTGGCGTACTTCCCCAGCTCGGACGCCAGGGCGGCCACCATTTCCTTGAGCTCCGCGATCTCCGCTTCAAGGGCGCATAGGTCCTCCTGCGGCGCGGGTCCCGTTTCCGGTTCGGGTTCCGCCGGTTCCTCCGTCTCTATGACGATCTCCACCGTCGGTATCCTGTAGTCCTCCTCCGGCATGTCGTCGGGAAGCACCCTGACCCCCGACGTCTCCGAAGGCACGTCCGCATCGGTGATGCTGCGGTCGTCCCCCTCCTCGTCGATGGTCCCCGTCACAAGGAAATTCTTAAGCTTGCTGGTCTTGCTTGGTCTCTTCTTCTCGATCATTTCTTCTTCTCCTCCAGGCTCTCGCAGTTGAGAAGCCATATGAATGGGTCTTCCACG
>JAITCQ010000090.1 GCA_031283015.1 Candidatus Methanoplasma sp. | reverse complement strand
GATCTTCTTAGTCAAGCTTCTCGAACCTCGACTTCAGTTCTTTAAGGACTTCCGGCCTGGAGGTGTACTCCATCTCCTCCGCGGGGAGGATGGACGGGGTGAACGGCCCCTGGGTCCTGAGGAATCTGCTTGTTCTTATCGATTCGGCGCGGGCGGCGTCGAAGGTGGGGTTGCCAAAGAAGTCCACCGGCACGTGGTCCCCGCCTTTGGTGTTGAACGGCTCCAGTCCCTGGAGTTTTCCGTCGTTGAGCTGGAAGCCGAGGCAGCATATCCTCGGAGGGCCGTCGAAGTAGGTGGGATCCGATTCCTCCGGCGAGCAGGGGTAGAACGTGCCGTAGTGGGAGCCACGCATCCATCCTCCCGCGATCCATGACGTCACCAAGAAGGGCTGGGTGTACTCTCCCACGGAGGGAAGTCCACTCTGGCTGCGGCAAATGCACACCGGATCATCTTTCCCTATGTATTTTCCCGCGGTGAGGTTGAGCTTGTCTGTGGATACGACGCAGGCGGGACCTATCCCCGCTCTTGAGCTTATCCGTTTTATAGCGTATCTGGACGTGTCGCCTAGGAGAGCGAGTATGCTCAATGTCTCCTCAGGCGACGACATGACCACTTTTTTGTTGTCCATCACGTCGTGTATCTCGACGTCGAACCCTTTCTTCGCTCGCGCGTCGACAACAAGTCCGGTGGTGGTGAAGGGGTCGAAGAACACCCTGCTGAGTATGGGCGAGTATGCGGATGGTTCCGTTTTGTCAGCAATGAAGAAAAGCATCGGTTCGGACCCCCTCTCCTCGAACGACATCTCCGCCGAGCCGGGCCCCGCGCCTTTCACGTTGCCGGAGAACGCGTCGGTGAGTATGTCCTGGCCTGCGGCGTAGAGCTTCATGGATTTGGCGATCTTGGTCGCCTCCTGGAAGCATTCCCATGCCGCGCCGTGTATCTCGGAGTTCCCTTCGCCTTTGTAATGGGTCATGAAAAGATTGATGTCGTCTCCTACCCGGGTAACGTAGAAATCCTCAAGGATCCCCTGCTTCTGTTTGTCTGTCAGAATATCTTTGGCGACCTTCATCATAGAAGGATGAGGGCGCGAATGTCCCACGACAGATCCCACGTCTGCCTTGATCACCGAAACGGTCACTTTCTCTTTAGCCATGGCTTCACCATTTTTGTCCCCATATAGGGTTTCCCATAATATTTTTTTTTTGTTTTGGAAAACGGGTAACCCTTATAGAAGAGGGGAAATGTGGTCCGGAAAGATAAAGATTAGGTTTGTTCTGAGGCCTTTGTCTTCGACTATATCTCAGAACGGCTGTCGATCGCTGTCAAAGAACTGCTTTTCAAAAAAGACCAATATGTTTTAAAGGTAAACTAATTATTACCACTGTGGCAGGTGCCGAAGGGTTTTGGCACGACAACGGGGGGAACGGAAACGAAGCCTATCACATGGGACACAAAACGCAGATTGAAAAATTTGACGGCGGCCGCTTTATTTTTGTCGCTCGTCGCAATGTCGACATTCTTGGTTGGGGCTGATGAGACCGACGCCGCGCCTATCGACGCGGCGCTCGTCGCAGACGACATAACGGCGCTGCCCGACGGCGGCACATATTATCTGGTCGGCGAGCCGGACGACACGGTCTCTATCAACTTAACGGATGGGAAAAACAGGATCATCGACGGAGGCGGTCTGTCCTTCCCCACGAACAGCGGCAAACTCCATTTCAACGTTACCAACACAGGTTCCGGGACGATAACGTTCGTCAACATGAAACTGACGAACCCCAACGGGTACGGCTCGTCAGGCGGCATAAGCGTCACCGGCGGGAACTACGTGTTCGAGAACTGCTCATTCATCGGGCTGACGAACGCCGCGGTCCGGTTTAACGGAAACTCGAACAGCGCGGATTTCACAGACTGCACTTTCAAGAACAACACCGCCCGAGGGATATCTTTCTCATCGGGGACGGCCGTGCGCCAAGCCGAATTCAACGTGGAGAGATGTTACTTCGACGGCAACACCCTCGTCAACGGCAGGGGGGCGGCGCTCCAATCAGGCAGTACGCATTTCAACCTTAAGATACATGATTCGCTGTTCACGAACAACAGGGCTGTCGGCACATCTACTGGCAGCGGCGGCAACAACGGCGTCGACGGCGGCGCGGTCGCCGTCAACGCCAATAACGGAGACCCGGCGATAGTGCTGACCGTTAAATTGGACATTTGGGACTGTTATTTCGAGGAAAACTTCGCACAGGACGACGGCGGCGCGGTCCTCGTCGAGGGAGCCATCACGTCGCAGAAGATCATCTCCAGCATCTGGAACTGCACCTTTATTGGGAACAAGGCGGCGGGGGCGTCATATTTCGGAACCTACTTGGGCATTACAGCCGGAGTTACGAACGGTTCAGGAGGCGCCATCTCTTACTACGGACTCACGGACTCATCAGTGACGAACTGCACATTCTACAATAACGGCATAACGAACGAATACACCGGGCCGGGGACCAACTGCGGCAATGCCGGCGGGGGAGGCGCAATCGGAGTGGACACCACGGACAGCATCACCGACCCTTCTTTGCTGCCGCCGGCCCCGGTGCTCAGCAATAACATATTCATCGGCAATTACGTAAAGAAGAACACAAACTTCATCAGTCCGCTTGTTTCTTCAACATTCGGCGCGGTCCGCGCGACGCCGTATACCGGCAATGTCTTTGTTATGACCGGCGCCGATGCGGATCGCCAGGACCCGTTGGTCATCGCGCGCCCAATTACCAATAACGGAAACGTGGGATACGATAACGGAAACAACATATTCGATACGGCCAACAGCGGCAATTTTTCCATCATCATCCCTGTAACAAGATTTGCCGACGATCTCGGCATAGACGTTCAGTCAGGCATGACCGTCGAGAACATTTTTGTCAATGTCTCGGGCGGAGTGCCGGTGAAAGAAACGCTCGGTAGCCCGGTTGGCGCCACCGGCGAATCCGGGCAAAGATACTATTACATGCCTAGCCCAAGGTCCGACGAACTGTACCGCGACGGCTCCGGTCCGTACTACGACTCGGCCCTGACCACCGTCGACACGCTGGGGAACCCCCGCGACGTCTTCCCCAGCGCAGGCGCGGTAGAGATATACTGGACAAAGTTCAACCCCGGCGACGAAGGCGACTGGTCCGTTGTGCCGATCCAGATAGACAATCCCTCGGATGTGACCAGACCGTACTTCGTCGTCCAGAGCATGAAGTTCTCGACGAACGGGATGTACTATGTCGTGACGGACGTCGGTCTCCCGTCCCCGGAGATAGCGGCCATGCCGCGGTCGGCCCTTACTCCCGACGACCCCGAGTACGGGTTCGTCGGATGGAGAAGCAGCCAGCCAGACTTGGATTGGTGGGACGCGGCATGGGCGACGGCGAATGGCGTCGCCGAGACCAATGTCCCCGATTTCTTGCTCGCCCACGCGGTGTCGGAGCTTCCGCCCGCCGCGTTCCCGTTGTACCAGCCAGGACAACTGGTCCCGTCAACGAAGCAGGTCCTTACCGCCGAATGGAGCGTGAAAGAGTACAGAGTGGATTTCAGCCTGAACTACGCCGACCCGCCCGCGCATCCTGATCCGATCCATAACTACTGGCTCCCGGACCCTGCGGACATAACGCAGGGAGGATACGAGAGCGCGCCGGGGACAGTGGTCCCGCCTTACACGAACGTGCCGTTCGGTGACCATATATACCAGCCGAAAGCCGACCCCCTCAGGGCGGGATACGTCTTTGGCGGGTGGTACAAGGAACCAGGTCTCGTGAGCGCATGGAACTTTGCGACGGATGCGATAAACGGGGACACGGTCCTCTATGCCAAATGGGGCGTAGCGTGTTATGTTATGTACTATGACACGGGAGCGGACAGCGGCGCGGCGCCAGTGGATACGAACAATCCGTATCCGGCGGGTTCGACGGTCACCGTCCTTGGACAGGAAACCCTGTCCAGAGCTGGTTTTGCCTTCGCCGGATGGAGCACGACTCGCGACGGATCTTCTCCGGCATATGCTCAGGGCAATACATTCGTCATCACCGAGAACATGGACCTGTATCCGGTCTGGACCCCTCTGGGCGGATCCGGCGGAAGCAAGATGTTCTACATCCACTCAGACGCCGACGGCGGGTCGTCCATCGATCCGCTTGGCACTGTCACCGTCCGGGGGGGCGGAAACGCAACCTTCGTTTTCAAAGCCAAACCGGGGTATGAGATCTCGGCGATCATGATCAACGGGATCTCGCGCGCAGAACTCATCGGCGCAGGTTCGTACACCTTCAGCAACGTCAGGAGCGACCACCGGATATCTGTGGTCTCCATTCTTCCGGAAGAGGGAGATGTCGTCCCCCCTGTTGAGGCGGACGGGGACGGATGGGGGGTCCTGAACCTGGTATTGGCGGCCATCGCGCTGATGGCCGGGATCATCGGCGTTGCCGCCGGAAGGAACAGGACCGCCGAGGATAAGGAACGAAGGTCCAAGACCGCCGCGGCCCTCAGGACCCTGGGCTTGGTATTGGGCGTTATTTCGATCATCGTGTTCATCCTGACCGAGGACTGGACCCTGCCAGTGGCGGTCACGGACAGGTGGACGCTGCTGATGCTCGTCCTCTTCATAGCGGCGGTCGCGTCGTCGCTTGTCAGTTTCCGTTTCGACGAGGCGGACGAGGATGATCGATCGAACAAGCGCATCTGAGATAAAAACGCCCGTCCTCCGGGGCGGGTCCTCTTTTTTTATGCATAATAGCACGGGTCCGACTGCAATCTATTTATTACATGCGGGTCTAATCAGGCATTGTTGAAATGACCTCCATCAGAGACTCCGGGAACATTAGCAAAGAAGACGGGACCGTAACGGTGAAAGGATGGGTCCAGGACATAAGGAACCTGGGCGGCATATCCTTCCTGACCCTCAGGGACAGGCACGGGACGATACAGATAACGATGCCGAAGAAGAAGATCGACCCCGAACTCTTCGAATCCTTGACAAAGCTTTCCCGGGAATCCGCCGTCGCCGTCACCGGGGAGGTAAAAGAAAGCAACCAGACCGCCCTGGGCGTAGAGTTGATACCGTCGTCATTCGAACTATACAACGAAGCGGCGACGCCGCTTCCGCTGGGCGTGATAGACAAAGTGAACGCGGAGATGGACACCCGCCTCAACAACAGGTTCATGGACCTTCGGAAACCCGAGGTGAGGGCGGTGTTCGAGATCAGGTCGATGGCGATCGAACTGATCTCGGAAGCAATGATCAAGAACGGGTTCGTGAACGTCAGCACCCCGAAGATAGTCGCTTCGGGGGCCGAAGGCGGCGCGACGCTATTCAGCGTCGACTATTTCGGGAAACAGGCGTATCTTGCGCAGAGTCCGCAGCTGTACAAACAGATGCTTATGTCCTCCGGCCTGGACAAAGTGTTCGAGATAGGTCCGGCCTTCAGAGCGGAACACTCCAATACGAACCGCCACGTCACCGAATTCGCATCGTTCGACGGAGAGATGGCCTGGATAGAGAAGGAGGAGGACGTGATGGCGATGATCGAGGAGATCGTCGACCACGTTCTGGTACAACTGAAAGAAAGGGGGAAGGAACATTTGGACATACTCGGAAAGGATGTCGTTGTTCCAAAAAGACCGTATCCGGTCCTGACGTACACCGAATGCCTGAGAATGGTCGTCGACATGGGCCTTCCGCTCAAGAACGGGGACGATCTGGGCACCGAAGGCGAGAAGCTCGTGGGCGACGTAATGGCCGAGAAGGGGAACGAACTGTATTTCATCGCCGAATACCCCGAGGAGGCGAAGCCGTTCTATATAATGGAGAAGGAAGGCACGGACCTGTCATTCTCCTTCGACCTCGATTATAAAGGCCAGGAGATATCCTCCGGAGGCCAGAGGGAGCACAGGTACCCGGAGCTTCTGAAGAGGATAGAGAAGAAGGGCCTGGACCCCAAGGATTTCGACCAGTATCTGGACGCCTTCAAATATGGCATGCCCCCCCACGGCGGATGGGGGATGGGAGTGGACCGCCTAGTATCGAAGATATTGGACCTTCCGAACGTGAGGGAAGCGATATTGTTCCCCCGGGACATGAGCAGGCTGACGCCGTGATCCAGTTTCGGGTATTTTCGGGGACCTCCCCCACTTTTCTTAATATACTCTCCCGTTAATAATACGCCGATATTATGGCGGCGGCCGGGGACATCTATGAAAGAGAGCTGAAATCTCTGCTCAGCGGGGATAAGAAAACAATAACAAAAATGATCAAAACGTGCAGCGAGGATGAAAGCAGGTCCTACAGCCTGATGCTGGAGGACCCGTTCCTGGTCATAAGGGCGGCAGGGTCGCTGGGCGTGGACCTCGTTGCCCTGAGGTGGGATTTCTCCTTCCCCATCGAAGTAAAGAGCTCCGCAGAGGAGACCATGCATTTCAGCAGGAACCCGAGGCTCACCGAGCAGGCCGCCAAGATGAAGGACGTCTGCTGCAGGTCCAATCTTCTCCCAGTTTATGCGTTCAGACTGAAAAGCGTGAGGGGGGATCCCTGGAGGGTGTTCACCATACCCACGGAGGAAGAGCTCAGAGGAAGGAATGAGTTGCTGAGGAAAAGGATTCCGAAGATGGAGGTCACCGGCAACGGGAACTACATAATGAGGTGGGAGGACGGTATAAAGCTCAGCGACCTCATCTCGTACATGTCCGACGACATAACGTCCGAGGATATCTTCTGATACGAAGGGCCGTCAGCACTCATAGGGCTCATCACTGTTCAGCCCGGTTCCTTCTTCATCCGGCCGCCTGCCCATCGTCTTTTTTCTTAATAATATGTGGTGCGGCTTTCGAAAAGCACGAACACTTCAAGCTCTGGAAACCTTTGCGGCAGATATACAGTCCCACGACATGGGGCCGAGCGTGCGACACATTTTAAAATTAGTCCCGAGCCGTCCACGAAAGGCTATAAAAATTGTAAAGTGGAGGAGGTGTCCCCCCTCCGTTTCTATTGTCAGAACTTCCTTAAGGCCAGGTATCCGACTCCCGCTAATGCGGCAACCGCCAATACGACGACCGCCCATAACGCCCAGCCGGATGAGGATACCGGTTCTGTGTTCTTCTTTTCCTCCGGGAGCTCGACAGGCGGGAGCACTGCGCCGCCCCCATAGGTCGGCGGTACGATGGTCTTAGAAGGGGTCTTTCCGATCACTTTGGGCTCTTCGGGCACTTCTGGTTCCTCAGGCACCTCGGGTTCCTCGGGCACTTCAGGCTCTTCGGGCACTTCTGGTTCCTCAGGCACCTCGGGTTCCTCGGGTACTTCAGGCTCCTCGGGTACTTCGGGTTCCTCAGGTACTTCGGGTTCCTCAGGTACTTCGGGTTCCTCAGGTACTTCGGGTTCCTCAGGCACTTCAGGCTCCTCGGGTACTTCGGGTTCCTCAGGCACTTCGGTCGTGATTGTCATGCTCACCGGGATCGTAAGCTGAGACCCACCGATACAGATGACCACATCGAGCGTGCCACAGAAAGCGTTCTCCCCTGTCAAAGTCAACATGTAGACGTATAACGGAACGGCGGTCTCCTCATATTTGTACAGCCCATGTGTGGTCGGGCTGAACTTCTTCTCGACCGTGGAGTAATACTTCGAAATGTCCTCGCCTATCAGCTGTATCGCTGCATCGACCTTGGTGCCGTCTCCCGCCACCACCGACAGGACCCTGGGGTCAAGCCCGAAGGATGTCACGGTGAACTCTGCGATGTCACCGGCTTTCATCGATATCGTGTCGGATATATCGGCGGATATCTCCTCCGGCATCTCACTCTCCAAGCGCCATACCTGGCAGCCTTTGAACGGGTTCGCCGTCAGGAGGAAAAGCCCGTACGAGGTCGGAAGGATCACACGCCCGCCGTAGTTGTTCTTGTCGCCCAGACCGTTGACGGTGAACGGGAGGAATTCCATGCCGTCCTCCGAATAGAAAAGGTCGAATCCCGCCGGGTCCGAGCCGGACAGGATGAGGGGCAGACAGATCATCGTCAGTTCCATCACATCGCTCACCGCTAGCATCGCGCCGGACGGGTTGGATGCGATCGCCCCGACAAGGTTCTCGATCGAGTCGGTCAGGTCGCCGATGAGGCCTTCGAGCTCGGCGGTCGCAGTCTCTGCCGCGGCCTGTATGTTTTCAGCAAGGGCCTGGAGCAGCGCCACCGCCGCCGCAGGCTTTTCGAGCAGAGGGGTGGCGTTGTCTTCGGCCAGTTCGCGGAGCTGCTTTGCACATTCCGTGATGAGGTTCTCGACCTCGATCACCGCTTCGTCCATCGCTCTTTCGAGATCGCCGCCGGACAGATACTCCACGATTGCCAGAAGCTCGTTGTATATCTTGAATGTCTCCATCAAGACGGTAGTTGTGTTATCGGCGCCGAAATCGTTGCTCGCGGTATAAAGCAGCAGGGCGGGGACCGCCTCGCGCATGAATCCCATGTCCCATGTGCTGGCATAGAGCCTGCCGTCGTACTCCGCCGCCCACCAGATATACTGGTTCGCCGACGGGTTCGGTCCGCTTCCGGGGAAGAACCCTGCGCGCGTATCCCCGACGTGCGGAACTTCGTTGCCTGTTTTGTCATAGGCCGCGTTGTCTCCGGAACTGTCCCCCACCACCACCTCCCACACATCGTTCGCATCGAAACGGTAGATGGCCGGAGGGCAATACAGATCGTTCAAGGCGCTTCGGATGCTGTCGATCGTGAGGGATGCGAACGTGCCCAGGAATAACGGCCCGTTCGCGAATGTGGTCACATACATGTACTCTTTGTCGGCCCATGTCGACACAAAGGGAGATGCCGCGACATGCTTAGGTATGCCGAGGCCGGGGCCGTAAGCCGCCGAATCTTTGTCGCCGACGATCTGCTCCAAGCTGTACTTGTCGCCGTGGTCTTGTATCTTGTATACTCTGAATCCATTGCTGGCGACGAAAGCGTACAGACTTCCGTTGAAAGCCTTGATGTCCCAAATCCCGCTCGTGCCCAGCGGGTCGACGATGTTCGAAAGCGCCGGGTCGGCCAAGTTGATCATGAGTTCCCAGCCGGCGGGCACCGTCGCCGGTCCGAGGTTATTGGGCGTGTTGTTCGTCAGTCCGTTGCCGTCCGTGCGGTATATCTTGCCGTCGAATGTCCCAACGTAAAGCTTGTCGTCAAGGATGCAGGCCGCACGGTAGTATTCGATGGCTGTGCCTGGAAGTCTGTCCCAAAGCACCACGTCGGGCGAGTCGCCTGGCGCGAAGTCGGGGGTGAAGCGGTAGACCACGGAATAGTGGTATATGCCGGTCCAGCGGCAGGTTATCCCTGCGAAAACGTACAGGTCTTCGTTAAAGATTATCATCTTCCTGTAACCATTTATCGCTGGGTCCATCCACATAAGTTCCCATTCCGCTTCTGGATCGTTCACATCGTAGCGGTATATCCTTCCCGCCATATCGCCTCTCATATCCGGGACCGGGATCCCCATCGCCTCGTAGACCTCGGGCTGGGTGACCCCGCTGTTACTCAAAATGAGTCCGCCCAGGTCGTGGTTAGTGCCTACCCACAGATAGTCCCCGTCGGTCTGTGAGAACAGCTCGCCGCACCATGCGTAGCTGTTGTGCAGACCGATATCAGGATCCGAGTCGATACCGTCGATAAGTCCTGTGTTTGTCAGACGTTCGGAGCCGGAGGCATCCGCGGCAGGTAGTGCCGCCAGTCCCACCAGCATTATGGCGACGGCTGCAAACGCGAACAGCCTCCGCTTAATCCGGCCTTTGATCTCTTCCGTCATTTCGTCACCTTAAAATCTATTTCGGCGGGGCAGTATCCCGCCGACCAATTATGTATGGATACAGACATTATATATCCGTCGATTCCCACGTCAGTGTGTCAACCAGCAAACAATTTGAAGCACCTTTATTGAGTATAAGAAACAAGGGGGTTAGGAGCCGAAAGATCGCCGGCGAAAGGGTGATCCCCGTTGATCTTGGTTCTTGCAAACTGAGGGCGATCGATCTCGAAGCGTTGATCCGAAGTGCGCCACAGGACGCAAAGATTGAATCTGAAATTGTTTTTTTGACCATTCGTGAACGCTCATACCCGATCTATGTCGCTTTTCACTGCGTATAATATAAATTCTCTGAAACAATTGGGGAAAACATGTGGAAACAGGTCGATGAGAACTTTTGGAAAGAAAACCGCGAGTCAAAGATCGACGAGGTGACGGCCGCCGTCCAGGACATAATCGATTTGGTGAGGTTTGAAGGCGACAAGGCGCTGTTCGACCTCGCGCTGAAGTTCGACAAGGCCGTGCTCAAAGATCTGGAGGTCTCCAGGGACGAGATCGAAGAGGCGTACGAGAACGTGGACCCTGTTCTTCTGGACGAACTTGAGAATGCGGCGGAGTTCATACAGCGCTTCCATGAACTCCAGGTACCCGAGGACCTTTGGCTGAAAGAGATCGAACCCGGCATAACGCTGGGCGTGAAGAGCACACCCCTTGAGAGAGTGGGCTGCTACATACCCGGCGGAAGGGCGCCGTACGCCTCCACCGCGCTTATGTGCATCATACCCGCAAGAGTGGCCGGCGTGGGCGAGGTCATATGCTGCACCCCTCCGTCCGTGGACCCGGTGACGCTGGTCGCGATGGACATAGCCGGAGCCGACGAGATATACAAGGTCGGCGGGGCCCAAGCGATAGCGGCGATGGCCTTGGGGACGGAATCGATCGAACGCGTGCAGAAGATCGTGGGTCCAGGCAACGTTTACGTCACGGCGGCGAAAACCATGCTCAGGAAGAACGTGGAGATCGACTTCCCCGCCGGGCCGAGCGAGATCGGAGTGCTTGCCGACGAGACCGCGGATGCTGAGTTCATCGCGGCGGACATCATCGCCCAGGCTGAACACGACCCGTCGTCGGCATGCCTGCTGGTGGCCACCGACGCCGGACTCCCCGGCGAGGTCTGGTCGTACATCGAGAAACAGATGGCGGGCGCGCTCAGGAGAGAGATCATAACATCCGCGCTGAAGAATTCCGGATACATAGTCGAAGAGGACATCGAGCTCGCCGCAGAGATCATGAACGGGATCGCGCCCGAGCACCTGTCCATCCAGGTCAGGGATCCGCTGGAGGTCCTGTCGAGAACGACGAACGCCGGATCCATATTCATAGGGCCGTACTCCCCAGTGGCCGCGGGAGATTACGCTTCGGGAACGAATCATGTCCTTCCCACCGCGGGGCATGCGGCAACGATGTCGGGACTTAACGTAGGGCACTTCAGAAAGACGTCCACCGTCCAGATCCTGTCGAGGGACGGCCTCGCCGCGATCGCACCCACCATCATTGCGATATCGGAAGCGGAAGGATTCCACGCGCACGCGGAATCGGTCAGGATAAGGGGACAGAAAAAGGAGTGACACCGTGGAGGATACAGACCTTTTCGACCACAGCCTCTATATCAACAGGGAGCTGTCCTGGCTGGAGTTCAACCGCAGATGCCTCGCCGAGGCCGGCGACCCGAATGTCCCCCTGCTCGAGAGGGTGAAGTTCCTTGCCATAGCGTACGGGAACATGGACGAGTTCTTCATGATCAGAGTCCCGGGGCTGCTGCAGAAGGAAGAGAGCAGCAGCCTGATCGCCATCGGCCCGGATGTTTACAGGGATACGAAAGCGCTGATGAATGAGATCAACGTCTCCGTCGACGGTCTGGTGGACGGCTACGAGGCGTGCTGGGGGAAGTTGAGAGAGGAACTGGCGGACAACGGCATCAGGATACATGACATCATCTCCATATCCGACGGCCAGAAGGCTTGGGTCGAGGAGTACTACAGGGAGAGGGTGCACCCTCTACTTACGCCGCTGGCGCTGGACATATCCCACCCGTTCCCTTTCATTTCCAGCAACTCGCTCAATGTCGCGGTAAGGATAAACAACAAAGGGGAGAGCGTGTACGCCAGAGTGAAGGTGCCGGTGGGCATACTGCCCAGATTCGTAAGGATACCGTCCGAGGCGCCGGGAATGGATTTCGTACAGCTTGAGGACATCGTCAGATCGGACATCAGCCAGCTGTTCCCGGGAATGAACGTGGCGGAGGCGTATATCTTCAGAGTGACAAGGAACGCCGACGTTAAGGTGACCATCGACGAGGCGTGCGACCTTATGTCGGCGGTGGAGACCTCCATTGATTCGAGGGACATAGGGTTCCCGGTCAGGATGATGGTGGAGGAGGGCATGCCGGGCGAGATGGCCGCCCTTTTCGGAAGGAACCTGAAACTGAGGGACAACCAGATACACAAAGCGTCTCTGGGCGGGATGCTCCTTACCGACCTGTGGCAGATAGCGTCGCTGGACGTGCCGGAACTCAAAGAGAGACCTTTCACCCCGTACGTACCTCCGGAGTTCGGAGAGGACAGATGCATATTCGATTCCATCAGAGAAAGGGATTGGATCTTCTTCCATCCGTACGAGCCGTTCGACATCATCGTGCGTTTCTTGAACGAAGCGGCAGATGACAGGGACGTTCAAAGCATAAAGATATGCCTTTACCGGATAGGGAAGGATCGGTCGATAATAAACGCTCTGAGAAGGGCGAGGGAAAAAGGCAAGAACG
This sequence comes from Candidatus Methanoplasma sp., assembly GCA_031283015.1. Lineage (GTDB taxonomy): Archaea > Thermoplasmatota > Thermoplasmata > Methanomassiliicoccales > Methanomethylophilaceae > Methanoplasma. The sequence goes on along the minus strand of JAITCQ010000090.1, from coordinate 4,509 downwards.
TCTCCGTCCTGATGGAACTGCGCGCGAAGTTCGACGAGACCAACAACATATACCTGGCGAGGGAGCTTGAGAAGATCGGCGTCCATATGGTCTACGGGCCGGTCGATCTGAAGGTGCATTCGAAACTGCTGCAGGTCGTCAGGCTGGAGAAGGACAAACTGGTCAGATACACCCATATGAGTTCCGGCAACTACAACACCAGCACCGCGAAGCAGTACAGCGACATGTCCTTCCTCACCGCCGACAAAGAGATGGGGGAGGACGTCGGCGAGCTCTTCAACGCGCTGACGGGCGTGTTCGGCCCCAGAGACTACAAACATCTTCTCGTTGCCCCTACCGCGCTGAAGAAGGCCCTCATCGCAAAGATAAGACGGGAGGCCGAGAATCTCTCCGCGGGGAAGAAAGCGTACATTGCGATGAAATCCAACGGTCTTGTGGATTCCGACGTCATAGCCGAACTGTACAAAGCGTCGATGGCGGGAGTGAAGATAGATCTCAACATACGCGGCCTGTGCTGTCTGAGGCCGGGTCTTGAGGGCATATCCGAGAACATAAGGGTCACGAGCATAGTCGACAGATTCCTTGAGCACTCGAGAATATACTACTTTGAGAACGACGGGACCCCTGAGATGTACATGGGGTCGTCGGACATCATGCCCCGGAACCTCGTCGCGAGAGTGGAGGTCCTCTTCCCCATCCTGGACAAGAAGATGCTCCGACTCGTAAAGAAGAACATACTTGATGTCCACCTGAAAGACAACATGAAGGCCAAATGCCTGATGCCGGACGGGAGATACGTCCCGGTGAAGAAGAGAGGCAAAAAATTCCGCTCGCAGAAGTGGTTCGTCGAGAACAGAGGCAAATGGCATGGCTGACAGCTCGAGGGTCGTAAGCTTCATCGACATAGGAACGAATTCGATACACATACTCGTCGTGCGTTTCTTCAAGGATTCGATGGGGACCACGATCTTCCAGGACAAAGAGACGGTCAGGCTGGGGCAGCATCTTTTCAGGCATGGTTTCATCGATCGCGAAACGATAGAGAAAACGAGGATCGTTATCTCCAACTTCGTCCGAATATCGAAGGACCTCGGCGCGGAGGAAGTGATCGCATACGCGACCTGCGCCGCGAGAGAGGCGTCGAACAGGAAGGAACTGCTGGACGCCATGAAGGTCGAGGGAGTGGACGTGAAGATAATATCCGGGCTGGAGGAAGCGCGGCTGATCAGATTGGGGGTGTTCGGTCCGGATGGCCCCCGGCAGAAGGCCCTGGAGATAGACATCGGCGGGGGAAGCACGGAGGTGTCTCTCTGTCACGACGGGGAGGACCTGTTCCTGGACAGCCTCAGTCTCGGGGCGGTGAGACTCGCGTACGAGCCGGGTCAGGACCATGATGGCGCGATGACCCCGGTCGATTACGATTTCCTCAGGCGGCAGGTGGAAAGGATGTCCCACCGCATGTGCCGCAGGGTGAGGGAGATCGGATTCGAAAGAGCGTACGGATCGTCGGGAACGATGATCGCCCTGGCGAAGATGTGCGCCGCAAAAAGGGACGGGGACTCGTCGTACATGATGTACTACGAACTCGTCGAATTGATGAAGGAGCTCTACTCGAAAGACATCGAGGGCAGGAAAGAGGTCCTCGGCATGAATCCCGCAAGGTCCGACATAATTGTCTCGGGCGGAGCGATAGCCGAGGAGCTCATGTATCTTCTTGACATCGACAGGATCGAGATAAGCGAGAACGGCCTGAAGCAGGGGATGGAGATCGATTACCTACTTACCAAAGGGCACACGAATTTCAACGTGAGAGAATCGTCAGTGCTGAACCTGGCGAACAGGTGCCGTTACGATAGGATCCACGCGGAGACAGTGCAGCGGAACGCGCTCCTGCTTTTTGACGAGATGAAACGGCAGAGCGTGCACGATATGGGCGATGAGATGAGGATGCTCCTTTCGTCCGCGTCCCTGCTCCATGACATCGGAGAGTTCATAAGTTATCCGAAACACAATTTCTACTCGTACATAATAATCCTTAACTCGTTCCTTCCCGGATTCGACAACGAAGAATTGCGGACGATGGCGCTGCTGACGAAATTCCACCATAAGAATTTCCCTGGGAGAGACTCAAAACAGTTCGCCGACATGGACGATGAGGAAATATCCGGCATATTGATGTGCGCCATGATGCTGAAGATCGCGGACATCCTGGATAGACATCGAAACTCATCGGTGGACGCGGTCGGGGTATCCGTCTCCCCGGGCGCGGTGACCATACGCCTCGAGTCCGAGTCGGACATAAGCATGGAGATCTGGAAGCTCAAAACGACCGAGGACGATTTCAAAACGGTCTTCGGCCTGGACCTCAGGATCCTGCGGGCTTAACGCATGTGCGAGGTGTCGCAGAACGGCTTGTTGAGAGATTTTCCGCACCTGCACAGCGCGACGCGGTTCCTCACTTCATACACATATCCGTCCGACGACTCCACGGGTATCCCGCCCCTCACCCTCAAAGGTCCCGCGTCCCCGAACGAGGCCGCCGCGGATATGCTCTTCTCGAGACATGGTTCCTGTTTCTTTCCGTCGACGTTTATGACGACGCTTCCCCCAGCGCAGTGATGCGTCCGTTCGATCGCAGCGTCGAGGGTCTCTTTGTTCGCGGCGGCCTTCGCGACGTCCACTCTCCCGTGGCAGAATTCGCTGCGGGTGCAGAACATGGGGCTCTGCTGATACCCTACGTCCTCCGACCTCGGTATGATGTACGAACATTCGTCGTAAGTGCTCCTCGGAGCGGTCTCCGTACCGTCAAAATCGCTGTGATCGGCGTTGCAGAACGGTTTGTTCGCCGAGTTCCCGCACCTGCACAGAGCGTAAACCCCGTCGGGATAGTGTTTCTTCGTTTCCGTCCATCTTACGGACCGCCCCTCCTCGTCCCTCTCGATGGCCTCCCCCTTAAGCGGTATGTCCCCGAACACCATATACGGGCCGTTCTCCATTATCTTGATCCTCTCGCCGCCACACTTCTTCATTCAAAAGAAGAAGAACCGTGCCCAGTTAATAATTTTGCTGAGAATAAATATTGTCTGTATTACCTCTGGGGGCAATATCGGCTCATTCTTCACAATGTTTAAAATATTCAAACGAGCATCTGCAACCCATAGCAGGAGACGACCCCTTGCACCGGTTTCGACCAGTTGTCTCTTGCTCACTTTTTACAACTCTCATTTGGCGGCCTGCGGCATGATCTACACGGCCTTACAATGCCATTTACCATGCCGCTCACATCACCGCCGCAGCAGCGATTCCGTCGGGAAGTGTGAATGCCGTTTCACTCGCTGTCAAAGGGCGGCCTTTCAAGTTCGAGACCTTTGTCGCTCCACTTCTTTTGGAATTCATCCCATGCCTTCTGAAAGTCCTCTTCCCCCGCATCCCCGGATTGCCAAGATTCGTATTTGCTTTGAAGATCGTTGAGATCGCTCAATATAGTTGCAAACTCGGAGAACCCCTCCTCTATGGCCTCGGACATTTCTTTGAAGATGTCTTCAAAGAAATCTTCTAACGACTCTTCGCTCATGATATCGTGCCGTGATGACGCCTCTAATTCATTAAATTATCTCCGTTCTTCGTATGTTCGCCTTCTGTTTGTTCAAAACCTTCTCGTTCGGCGATCCTGCTGCTCGACCGAATCCGCGGCGACCGGGCAGTGATCTGCAGATAAATGAACATATGAATTTGAATGCGATCAAACGAGAGACGGACAATATACTAACTGACGCCATAAGGATAAATGCCCCCTCTAATAATAAGAAACGCAGTGAAAACAACATGCCGATCGAATCTTTCTACGAAATGCTGGTTATCGATACTCCCGAAAAAGCAGCGAAGCTTGTGGAGGCATTCGAAGCGGCTGAGCGCAGAGGACCGTACATACCTGAACACGATATAATGAAAATACTTGAAGAAAGCGATAAGAGCTTGGAAAAATTCGTGGAGGAATATAAAGCGGCCAGAAAGAGGGGCAACCCTCCGACCCATTCGACAGAGACCCGTTGCTCGGATGCTACGAATCCTGCGGGTTCACTCCTGCAGGCAAAAACCATAACGACGCTCTGAACCAAATGGTCGCTATCTTTTGATCCTCACTTCTGCAGAAACAACGAAGCCCATTCGTTCGTGAAGTTTTTTCTTTCAGGACGTCATACCTTTCAATATGTCCGGCACGGAGTTCTTCGACAAGATGGCTGAGCTCAATCAGTCAGCCGTGAAGTCCGGCCTTTGCTCCATATGCATAGGTTCGAGAAGGCTCTGCGGCAAGGACCGCTGCCCCCTTATGGTCAAATTCTACTCCCAGCAGAGGACGATGCCGCTGATGGACATCACAGACCTGGCAGGTTGCAGCCCCCCGGCGGTGTTCGTCGGCAGGTACGGGTATCCGAAGGTGGACATCGGGCCTCTCCTCCCTCCCGAGTTCGGCGACACATCGATAATGGACAAGCCGGAGATGTGGGT
>JAITCQ010000093.1 GCA_031283015.1 Candidatus Methanoplasma sp. | reverse complement strand
TGGACAGGGCGAGATTTGAACTCGCGGCCTCTACCATGCCAAGGTAGCGATCTTCCAACTGATCTACCTGCCCGTTGTCTCTCGGAATGAAGAGCCATTATTAAAGACTTGGCTTATTCAGCCCTTGTTTTGCTGATGGGTCTGGCAGTATTCCGTTAAGGATGTTGGAATTTTTTTCTGAATTGTTTTATATTTTGTGAAGCCCTTCTAAAGGGGGGGTTCATACATGTCCAGGCCGACTACAAAAACAGAACTGATAGAAGCTGCTAACGGGCAATTCGATAGATTGTGGAAGATGATCGATTCCATGCCGGAAGAAGAACAGAATGCGGCGTTCGATTTCGGAGGGGGCTTCGATAAAAAGGAGGCGCATTGGAGCCGCGATAAGAACCTGCGGGATGTGCTCATACACCTTTACGAGTGGCATCAGATGGTCATGAGATGGCACGAGGAAGGCACTGTGAAAGGCGGTATGCCCGCGGTGCCCGGCGAAGGTTATACGTGGATGACCCTGCCCGGCCTGAATCAGAAGATCTGGGAACGTTATCAGGATGTGCCGCTCGCAGACTCCAAGACAATGCTTCGCGGAAGCCACGCCGAGATCATGGGCCTGATAAAAAAGCACACCAACGACGAGTTATTCTCCAAGGGCGTTTATAAATGGACGAAAACCACAACGCTCGGTGCATATTTCATCAGCTCCACGTCAAGCCACTACGACTGGGCGATGACGAAGATCAAGCTGCACATAAAAACATGCCGCAAATGATCTGCATCCAGGACCGATTTGATAATAAGCCGTATCTCTATTCCATCATGTGAATTCCATAGAGGTATCCGATCTGAAGAAATACTACGGCGACGTCAAAGCGGTGGACGGCATCTCTTTTAAAGTGGGATGCGGGCAACTCTTCGCTTTTCTCGGCCCGAACGGCGCGGGAAAGAGCACCACCATCGACATACTCTGCACATTCCTGAGACCGGACGGCGGAGAGGCTAGGATATTCGGGAACCTTATCGGTAAAGACGATGGGAAGATCAGGTCAGAGATAGGTGTCGTGTTCCAGAACGGCACGCTGGACCCTCTGCTCACGGTGAGGGAGAACCTAATGTTCAGAGGAAAGCTGTACGACCCGGATTCTACGGAGGACCGGGTGCAGAGAGCGATGGGGATCATGGGCATATCCGACCTTGCCGGCAGAAGGTACGGCAAGCTCTCGGGAGGGCAGAAAAGGAGAACTGATATCGCAAGGGCGCTGATAAGCACCCCTAAGCTCCTTTTCCTCGACGAACCCACCACCGGATTGGACCCCCAGACAAGGCATAACGTATGGGAGATGATACTCGATCTGAAGAACAAAGAGGGCGTGACGGTATTCCTCACCACCCACTACATGGAGGAGGCCGCCGGGGCGGACTACGTTGTGGTCATCGATAAGGGGAAGATAGCCGCCGAGGGGACCCCCACCGAACTCAAGGAACGGTTCAGCACGGATGCGGTGAAGTTCGTACCGAAGGACCTCGCGTCATTCTCCGAGCTGCTCAGGTCTGACGGCGTGCGCTTCTCGGAGGAGGCCGGCGTGATAACGATCCCCATCGGCCATACCATGGATTCGCTGCCTCTGATGGACCGTTATCGCAAACATGTCTCCAACATCCAGGTCCTCAACGGCACTCTGGACGACGCTTTTGTTAAAATAATAGAGGGGGGAGGGCTGGAATGAGATCGAACATCGTCCTGTTCGCTTCCCGTAACGTGAAGGTATTCTTCCGGGACAGGGTCGCGGTCGTATTCTCCATGTTCGCCGCGCTGATCGTCATCGCGCTTTACTTCCTGTTCCTGGGGGACATGATAACGGACGGCTACTCGAAAACGTTACCGGACGCAAGGATCATCATCGACAGCTGGGCCATGGCCGGCCTGATGGCGGTCGTGCCGGTGACCGCGACACTGGGCGCTCTGGGAATAATGATACAGGATAAGATCACTGGCGCCGCTCGGGACTTCACGATATCGCCCATGAGAACATACGAGATGGTCGGCGGATACGTGCTGGGCACTTTCATCATAGGCATGGCCCTGAGCCTTCTGGCGCTTGCGTTCGCAGAGGTTTACATCGTATCCAACGGAGGATCCCTCCTTAGCGCCGCACAACTCGCCAAGGTCATAGGTCTGATCCTTTTGTCCGTTCTATCCGCCAGCGCGGTGATGTTCCTGCTGGCTCTTTTCATAAATTCAAATAACGCATATTCGACCGCGAACAGCATCGTCGGAACATTAATAGGATTCCTTACCGGGGTCTTCATCCCTATCGGCGTGCTGCCGGCTGCTATGGGCTCTGTGATCAAGATCATTCCGGCCTCGCACTCCGCCTCCCTTTTCAGGCAGGTCATGATGGAAAAGCCAATGGAAGCGACGGCGGGCATGTCTCCGGATGATCTTCTGAAGTTCGAACTGGATATGGGCGTAAAATACGAGTTCGGGAATTTTACCGTTACTCCGGAGTTAAGCATCCTTATCCTTGTCGGGGTCTGCGCGGTATTCTACATGCTCGCGGTACTGAAGCTTTCGAAAAAACATAAGTGAAGGATGTCAAAGGAATGTCTCCGGCAAATCCCGTGCCGTTCAGAATTCGGATCTGAGCGTGGACTGGAACCTGTGCACTTCGCCGGGTATGCGGGTGGGATATCTTCCGTTCACGCATGCCAGACAAAGATCGCCTTCCGGTTTATCGATCGCTTCTATTAGTCCTTCGATGCTTATGTACCCTAAGCTGTCCGCCCCGATTATGTCGCAGACCTCTTCCACCGTGTGGCCATTGGCAACGAACTGGTCCCTTGATTTCATATCCACCCCATAATAGCATGGGGCAATGACCGGCGGGCTTCCCACGCGGACATGGACCTCCCTGGCCCCCGCCTTCCTGAGCATGGATATCAGTTTTTTGAGGGTGGTCCCTCTGACGATGCTGTCGTCCACTATGACCATACGCTTTCCTTCCACGGTGCTCTTGATGGGGTTCATCTTCATCGAGACCGCCAGCTCCCTTTCCTTTTGATCTGGTAGGATGAACGTCCTTTCGGCGAAACGGTTCTTCATGAACCCTTCTTCGTACGGTACCCCGGACGCGATAGAGAATCCGATCGCGTGCGCGCGCCCGGAATCCGGTATCGGCATGATCATATCCACGTCGGCGGGGCATTCTCTCGCGAGTATCTCTCCGATCCTCTTCCTTACGTCGTACACCTCCCTTTCGTCTATCACGGAATCCGGTCTCGCGAAGTACACCCATTCGAACATGCAGTGCGCCTTGTGTTTCTGCGAGGAACCCTGATAAGGTATGAAGTGATCGTGCATCACCTCTATTATCTCTCCGGGAGCGACGTCCCTTATGAATGTCCCGTTCAGCGCGTCTATCGCCGCGCTTTCCGAAACGATGACGTGCCCGTCCTCGATCTCGCCGATGCATAACGGCCTGATCCCATAGGGATCCCTGACGCCGAACAGCCTGTCGTTTATCAGTATGGCGAGCGCGTAAGACCCTTCCAGTTCCGTCATCATGCTCTTCATGGCCCTTATGGGGTCGTTGTACTGCGTCATGTACTTGCTGAGCACTTTCGACACAAGCTCGCTGTCCGAATCCGTGAGGAACGACGTCCCGGCCGCCAGATACTTCTCTCTGAGTTCAAGGAAGTTGGTGATGTCCCCGTTGTGCGCGATCGCCAGCGTCCCGAAGCTTGTGGTGACCGTCAGCGGCTGGGCGTTGAGCACGCTTTTGGAACCCGCCGTGGAGTACCTCACGTGGCCGATGCCCACGCTGCCCTCGATATCGTTTACCTTCTCGGGGCCGAGCGCGAACTGAACTAAGCCGTTGTCTCTTACCGTATGCAATCTGCCGTCGCTGAAAACCGATAGCCCGGCGCTTTCCTGACCGCGGTGTTGGATTATCATCAGGGTCTTATGCAAAGCAGGTACTACGTTGTAGGTGGCGATGATGCCGACCACTCCGCAGCTGTGTTTTGGACCCGACATGTGTCTGCCTTAATCGCGAGCTTTAGCCCATACGTAGGATCTCATCTTTGCGGTCTTGCCGTAGCCGCATGAGGCACAAACCCCTCTCCTCGCATGATACGAGTGCTTCCCGCATCTGCGGCAGGGTATGTGGGTCTTGTATTTGTTGTGCCTTCCCTGTGCTGGTGTTCCTGTTCCCATGTCTGTCTCTCCTTATGGTGAAATATAAATGACGTTGTCTCCGCGGACAATGACCAAACTGACCTTCCTGACCGATTCTCCGTTGTGGAACTCCTCGGCGTTCTTCAGCACGACGTTCATATGAGGGTCGTATCCATCGAGTACGCCTCTGTACTCTCTCTTTCCTTTCAGCTCGACGATCACGTTCTTATTCGCCGACTGACTGAGAACAGATAATGGCTTAATCATTTATCCCACTGAGGACTTCATAAGGGAAACAGTATTTGAAAGTATCGTGGTCGGCTATTTTTAATTTAATAGGGACGGATGACCGATCGATCAGACAAAAGCTCCGATCGTAGGTGCGTCAAGCCTGTCCATATCGTAGAAGATTATCGCTTCCCGTATCCCTCTTTCGCCCATGCCGATCCCAAAGAAGTGATCGAGCATGGACGCCCTCCAAAGGATATCCAGTATGGTCGTCGAGAGGCATCCGTAATAGGCGTTGGCCATGTCGTCCTCGTAATCGACGGCATCCATGAGGCTGAACACGTTCCCGAGGAAGCTGTCCCTTTGATTGAGGATGGAAATGTATCCTTTCAGGACCTCCG
>JAITCQ010000107.1 GCA_031283015.1 Candidatus Methanoplasma sp. | reverse complement strand
TATCTTCCGGACAGGAGGGGCGGCCTGATGGACGCGCCCCTCGTCCTTACCACGAGACTCGATCCGAACGAGATCGACAAGGAGGCCCATAACATAGACTGCCTCAGACGTTATCCCCTTGAATTCTACAGGGCGGCGATGGAGATGCGCGACCCGAAGGAGCTGGAGAAGAAAATGGACCTGATATCCGGGCGCATCGGGACCCCGGGACAGTACGAGGGGCTGGGTTTCACCCATGACACCGGCGACATCTCCGAAGGTCCCAAGAGTTCCGCGTACACGACCTTGGAGTCCATGATGGACAAGATGAACGCGCAGCTATATCTGGGCAAAAAGATACGCGCGGTGGACGAAAGGGACGTCGCCACCAAGGTCATCAACAAACACTTCCTGCCGGACATGGCGGGGAACCTCCGGAGCTTCAGCACGCAGACGGTAAGATGCACGAAGTGCGGGGACAAGTACAGAAGGGTGCCTCTGTCCGGCATGTGCAAATGCGGCAACCAGCTGGTGCTCACCGTGCACGAGGCCAGCGTGAAGAAGTATTTGGAAGTGTCGAAGGAGATCAGCGACAAGTACGAACTTGACGAATATACCAAAGAAAGGATAATGATCCTTGAGATGAGCATGAACTCCGTTTTCAATAACGACAAGGTCAAAAAGTGCAGACTTTCCGATTTCTATTGAAAATGATACCGGGCTTGCGCCCGTATAAGGTTTATATCGCGTCTATGCCGGCGAAGGCCGCTTCCGACTGCTTGGAGAGTATCTCCATCGCTTTGTCCAGGACCTGCTTTGCGGTGAGGGAGCCGTCGGTCTCGTACTTGAAGTAGAAATTGGTGTCGTCCGCGTCGACGGACACCGATCCCCTCGATACGGTCTCGCATTCCCTGCACATGTTGCAGTTCATCTGATCCTTCAGCTTCAGTTTGCCGTTCTTGACCTCGAACACGCCTTTGGGGCATACGTTCATGCATTTGAGCGCGTAGGAATCGCCGGCCTTCTTCTCGTCGATGGACACTTTTGGAAGATACTTATACCCCACGCCAAAGGCAGCCTGCCATTTAGCGTGTTTCTTGGCCGTGCCCATGATCGCCGTTGCGTAGATAAGGACCGCCTGTCCGTCGGTGAGCTCCACGATCGGGATGAACTGGTCCTTGACCATGAGCTTCGGGTTTCCGAGGGGGATCATATCACCGGAAAGGACCGTACAGGGTCCGATCTTGTTGAGGCTGTACATTATCGTGCAGCTGGGGCATCCCTCCCCTCCGCAGAAGCAACCTTCCTGGAAGGAGAAGAGCTGATGGTCCGTGGGCACGGGGACCATCCCGAGCCTATGGGCCACTATCTCATCGAAGAGCGGGGTGACACTCTCGTATTCCCTCTCGTCCACCATTATGGGTCCCAAGTGGAACTCCACCTTGTCGATGGCCATTTTCGGGATATCTGAGAGCATGGTCCTTCTGAGCGCGTTCGCCATGGCGGGAGAGGAGTTCTTCAGTATGAAGCTGCCCTTCGTCTCCTCCATTTCGAGTAACTGTATCTCCATAGGAGTGCCTCCTCAGACCCTGCGCCCTCTGCGACCGCCCTTCTTCTTTGTACCATCGTGGGGGATGGGTGTGACGTCCTCGATACGCCCGATCTTCAATCCCGCCCTCGCGAGGGCGCGGATGGCCGCCTGGGCGCCCGGTCCCGGCGATGCCGATTTGTTTCCGCCGGGCGCGCGCACCCTGACGTGTATTCCGACGATGTCCCTTTCCCTGGCGACCTCGGCGATCTTCTCCGCCGCTTTCTGGGCGGCGTAAGGCGAGGACTCGTCCTTCGCCTGCTTGACGACCATTCCTCCGGTGACCTTGCCTATCGTCTCGGCCCCGGTTATGTCCGTAAGGGTGATCATTATGTTGTTGTAGCTTGCGTATATGTTCGCTATTCCCCATTTTGCCGTCATCAGACCTCACCGTCCTCCACTGTTATTCCCGCCTCTTTTGCGTCGGCCTTCGCTTTCGAGGCCGCTTCTTTGTCGGCCTTCGCTTTGGCCTCGGCCTTGACCGCCGCGTTGGCGGCGGCCTGCTCCGGGGATATCCTCATCGGGTGCATCTCATCCGTGAAGGGGGATACGTCGTTGTATGTGACGGACGCCTCCTCTTCCCTAGTAACGATGTACCCGGGCACGGTGACCCTGTGACCGTTGATGTGAATGTGGCCGTGGGTGATCATCTGCCTCGCCTGCTTTATGGTGGCCGACAGTCCTTTGTCGAAGACGACGGTCTGCAACCTTCTGGATAATATCTCGTTCTCCGTAAGGATCAGGACGTCGTTCAGGTCCGCGCCGGTGACAGGAAGCAATCCCATGCGCGAACACTTCTTGATGAGAGCGTCCGCCTCGATCTTGGCCTGAGCGTCCCCGCCTCTGAGGCGGGCCTGCAGTTCCCTCGATTGTTTCCTGAAGTTCCTGAGTATGGTCTGCGCTTTCCAGACCTCGGTCTTGTTCTTAAGGCCGTACTCGCGGACGATCTCCACCTCTTTCTTTATCCTCTCGCCCTGCCAGGGGTGTGAGGGTGTGTCATAAGATCTGCGTGAAAATTTTGGGTCTCCCATTCATACCACCTCAGGATGATTTCCTCTGGACACCAAGCGTGAGTCCTTTCCTTCCGTTGGAACGGGTCCTCTGGCCTCTGACCTTGTGTCTGGTCTCGTGTCTTATTCCGCGGTAACAGCGGATCATCTTCATTCTGTTGACGTCGTCCTTCTGGATCATGTCAAGGTCGTTCCCGAAGAGGTGCATGTCCGCCCCGGTCTCGTAATCCATCTGCCTGTTGACCGCCCAGTGGGGGGCATACTCAACATACGTTAGGACGAGGCTCTCAAGCTCTTTGACCTTCTCGTCGGAAAGTGTTCCTATCTTTGCGGTGGGTTCGACGTTGGCTCTCTTGACAACGATGTGTGATACCCTTTTTCCTACGCCTTTTATGCTCTGGAGTCCGATGACCGTCCTCTTCTGGCCGTCGATATCGCTGTTTGCGATACGAACGATGAAGTTGAAGTTCTCGTCCTCTTCCGGCGCGTTCTTCTTTGGTTTCGCCATATTGATTCCTCCGTAAATGTTCCCCGGGGGGATGTGCTCAAGCGCCTTATCCTACAGGATGCGCTCTCAGTGTTCGTCTTGGACGGGTCCTGAGTTTACGTTATGGCGAGGATTGTCTCTTCCTTATTAAAGGTTATTATGAAAAGAACGTGCGCATCAGGCCGCGCATCGGGCGAGCTTTGCGGACGAGCTTGAGCGAAAGGGAGAACTTCGGGTTGAGGGTTTTAGTGCCGACGACCGGATTCGAACCGGTGAACTCCTGCGAGAATGGATCTTGAGTCCATCGCCTTTGACCAGGCTTGGCAACATCGGCCTGTTTGGTGTGTAGCATC
>JAITCQ010000082.1 GCA_031283015.1 Candidatus Methanoplasma sp. | reverse complement strand
GCGGACGAACCGTCGGTGACCGTCATCTTTGACGTATAAAGACAATAATATACTCTCATTTCTTTCCGTTCAATGATATCATGCTCAGACTAGGATGGTTCTCCACGGGAAGGGGTCCGGGTTCCAGGAATCTTTTGAAAGAGGTCATGGACAAGAAGGGACGTGGCTTGATAGACGTAGATATATCGTTCGTGTTCTGCAATTGGAACAACGAGGAAGAGCCAAACCCAAGGAAAGAGCAGAGGAAGATGTTCTTCGACCTGGTCAAAAGCTACGGAATACCTTTGATAACCCTTTCCTGGAAGGAGTTCCGCCCGGATATCCGCAAGACCGACGAGACCGCCTGGAGGAACGAGTACGGGAAGAAGCTCAGAGAGCTTACTCGGAAATATGATTTTGACCTCGGCGTGCTCGCCGGGTACATGCTGTGGATGGACGACGAGACCTGCAGGGAATACGACATGATCAACCTCCATCCCGCGCTCCCGGACGGGCCGAAGGGCGCATGGGAGGAGGTGATATGGACCCTGATCAAGGAAAGAGCGGATAATCACGGATCGATGATCCACATCTGCACGGAGGAATGGGACAGGGGCGCCGCGCTCACATTCTGCGGGTTCCCCATCAGAGGTCCCGGGTTCGACGAACTCTGGGCGGATATGGAGGAAAAGATCGCGGCGTCGTCGTTGGAGGACGTGATCAAAAAAGAAGGCGCGGACGAACCTCTTTTCAGAAAGATCAGGGAGGAAGGCGCCAAGCGCGAGCTGCCTCTGATAGTCTCCACCATCGGACTGTTCGCTGGCGGGAGAGTGAAGATCGGGGACAAGAAGCTCATCGAGGACGGCAGGGTGCTCGAAACACCGTACGATATGACCTCCGAGGTCAACGGGGCGCTCTGAGGGTGGACGATGAACGAGTTCGATCCCTCCGCAGAATTGGGTCTGGAGCATGACAAACAGTTCGTGTGCAGCTGCAAGGGGTTCCTTCAGCTCAACGACAGTTCTCGAGACCTTTGCAAAAGGTTCGTTTCGAAAGGCGATAAGCTATACGACCTGATATCTAGATACGACGACATCGTCGCCTATGTGCTGAACAGGTCGGAGGGGCGGTCAGGGAACACCGCGCGGTTCATAGCGCCGTTCCTGAAGGCGTTCGGTGTCACAGACTACGCCGCGCTGGAATACTGCGGCGAGGTCCTGGATCCGATGCCAGAGGCCCAAAGGGTGATGAGGCATCTGATGGACACGCTGCCGGTGTTCGTCACGAGTTCGTCCTACGAGCATAACATACTGAATCTGTGCGACAGGGTGGGTATCCCCAGGGTGCTGGTGGAGTGCGCGGAGATAGCCTTTGACGACTTCGACATGACCAGGCACGACGCGAAAGAGATCAGGGATATGGCCTCCCGCATAACGAATCTGAGAACGCCAACGCACGAATACGAGTTGAACGTCCCGACGAGGCTTCAGGAGGATGAAGTGAACCTTGTCATGACCATCGACGAGATATTCAACGAGAGGTTCAGGGACCTGTTCTCCTCCAACATAATACGGGAATTCAGGTCCGTGGGGGCGAACGAGAAAGCGTACTTCCTCATCGATCTCAGAAGAAAGACCCAGATAGATTTCGAGGGCACGGCGTTCGTGGGCGGGGACATCACCGACATACACGCGCTGGACACCGTCTGCGACAGAGGCGGCCTCGCCATGTCCTTCAACGGCTGCGACTTCGCCGTGAGGAAGTCGAACGTGGCGGTAATGTCCAGAGACTGCACTGTGGCTGCGGTGCTCGTGCAGGAGTTCTACAACGAAGGGATAGAGGCAGTGTTCGATCTGATAGAGAACTGGAACCGGGAAACGCTGAAGAACAAGGATTTCCCGGACCCGTACCTCATGTCGACGATGCTTGAATCGAATCCAAAGAAACTGCCGGAGGTCCATATCGTCAACCGGGACAACGTGGACAAGATCGCGAAGAAGAGCGATAAGTACCGCAAGAACCTTCTCCGATAATGGGGTGGGGATGTGCTCTGATCGGGATTCGAACCCGAGTGTCGGCCTCGAAAGGGCCGAATGATTGGCCACTACACTATCAGAGCCTACGGCGCTCATTATTGATATGGTTAAAATAGTTTTTCGTTTTGTACAGTGATGAGGGGTCATATGCTCACGCACCGCGGCACACGCACAATGGAGACAAAGCGCCTGATATTGCGGCGGTTCGAGTACGGCGACAGCGCCGCGATGCTGAAGAACTGGATAGCCGACCCGCGGATCCAGTCCATGTATTCCGAGCCTGTCTATCGGACGGAGACGGAAGTGAGAGGGCTGCTCGACAAGTGGATCTGTTCATACGATCGGACGGACTTCTACCGCTTCGCCGTCGTAGAAAGGAGTCGCGGGGAATGCATCGGGCAGATCGCTTTCTTCCTCGTTGACAGTAAGAACAATTTCGGCGAGCTCGAATACTGCATCGGCGACGAGTTCCAACGGAAAGGATACTGCACCGAAGCCGTCAAAGCGATGTGCGAATTCGGATTCGCCGACATCGGTTTCCACAAGATACAAGTATGCCATAAAGAGAACAACCCCGCTTCGAGGGGCGTGATCCAAAAGTGCGGTTTCACTTACGAGGGCATGTTGAGGGATTTCTTCTTTATGGACGGCGCATATGTGAGCCGGTTGTATTACTCTATGCTGAAAAGCGAGTATGAAGATATGGTCTGTCTCGTTCCTCCTTCCGAAGAGCTGGAAGCGGCGGCCCTGGACTACCGCAGCGAACATTTCGACGCGGGCGAGACGGTCATCAACGGCAGCGCGCTGTTCGACCGTATCGAATCGTACGGCGGCTGGTTGGAACATGTGCGCCGGAATGCCGATAGAAAGACCGTCCGACCGGATTGGGTCCCTTCATCGACGTTCTTCGGCGTCCGGCGGAGAGACGGAAGGATCGTGGGCATAATAGACATACGGCATGAGCTGAACGACTGTCTGCGCGAGTGTCACGGCCATATCGGATATGCGGTGCGCCCGTCGGAAAGACGCAAAGGATATGCCACACAGATGCTGAAACTTGCATTGGAACACTGCAGGACGCTTGGGCTGGATGAGGTCATGCTCGGCTGCTACAAGGACAACGATCCGTCCGTCAGAACGATAAAGAAATGCGGCGGCATCGTTAAAGAAGAGAAACCATATCTGGACGGCAGGCCGATGCTCGTGTTTCGAATCGAACTTCGAGACGGGTAAGGGTTTCGGCGTTTGATCTCCGATTCATCGTATGGTATTCCACAACCATGTTAAGGGATGATAATCATTATAGGCAACCATCGGAATTCAGTATCATGGATTCGGAAGGTAAGGGGCTTACGTTCAACGAGCTGCGCGAAATAGTTGCACCCATTGCCAAGAAACATGGCATGGTACGCATATACCTCTTCGGATCCAGGTCCCGCGGCGATAACAAAGAGAATAGCGATTATGACTTCTGCATCGCCGCACCGGAGTGGTTCGATCTCTTTGACCTAGAACATTTCATGCGCGATCTGAGGGAAGCTCTCGGGACAGATGTCGATGTGATCTCAGAAGAGGGGATCTCGGACGAATCATACTTCAAGGAGGACATACTGCGTGACAGAAGGATCTTATTCGAAGCATGACCGAGAGAATATACGGATCATCCTCAAACACTGCGAGGAGATCGAATACTTCATTCGGTTGTATGGTTCCGATGAAGAAGAATTTGAGGGGAACCCGTCCCTTCAATGCGGTTGCGTAGTGCACTTGATGCAGATAGGGGAGCATGTCAAACGGCTATCTCCGGAAATAAGAAATGACCGGGAAGAAATAGACTGGAAGGATGCGGCTGGCCTGCGAGACATCATTGCACACCAATACGAAGACCTAAATTACTCTTGGATAAGAAAAACAGTACTGAACAGAATCCCTGTGCTGAAGGACGTATGTCAGAGCATTCTGGATGATGACAAAACTAGCGTTTCAACGAACGGTCCTTCTGACAGCGATTGATGAACCGTTCCGAAACCAATCCGGGGACAAAGACGACAGAACGAGCACTGGTCTCCATCTTTCCGAACCGCTTTCTTCTTCACAATAGAAGATGACTTCTTATCAAAGCGATTTTGCGGGTTTGATCTCTAATGCACCGATGTGGCCGAAACGATTTAAGTGTGGAACCGGATTTAATAACGATGAGGACCGGGATCGACAGTTCAACCGTAAAAAGATACGGGACGGACTCTGGAGCGAGCGTGGTCGGCATAGCCGCTTCGGAGGATTTCACGCTTGCGCCGGACGGTTTCAAACCTTCCGACGTCCTGAAGGGATGCGTCTCGGTGATCGTCTTGGGGATACCGTTCCCTCGGGAGGCCCTTGCCGAAGATGCGGCCGATTACATCGATATCCGCAACGCCGTGAATGAAAGAACAAGTGAAGCGGCGAAAGAAGTGGCGAAACGAATAAAGGCAGACGGGTATGAAGCGAAGGCCATGAGCGGCCTGGGCGGCAAGTACGTGGACGGAATGCAGCACGGCCACATTTCGATGAAACATGCGGCAGAACTGGCCGGTCTGGGGCTTATCAACCGGAACTATCTGCTCACCAACTCCGGTCATGGGAACCTTCTTTGGTTCAGCGCTGTTCTCACCGACGCGCGTCTGGCGCCGGATGAAAGGGCGCGTTACAAGATCTGCGACAATTGCGGCAAATGCGTCGAAGCATGCCCTTCGGGAGCGTTGGACGATCCGGCCCCGTTCGGAAAAAAGATTGTGCCAAGACCAGTTTTAAACATGTGGACGGAAAGTGGGAGATCGTCTGCTTTTTGTGCCGGACGGCGTGCCCCTATTGCTTCGGTAAAGAGTGATCGGTTCTCGAACGACCGGAGAGGACAAAAAGATCGGTCTTGTTTGATTACTGCTTATCCGATAATCCCCAGCAAAGCAAGGACCCTTAAGGCAGCAAGGAAAAGAGACAGATTCACTGTTATAAAAACGGCAACGTCCAATCTTTTGCTGTCCATCCGTCCAGATTCGATCTCCTTTTCTGTTTCAGCCTGTTTCTTATGTTCTGTATTGATCTCGATAGCGGAATCTCTGATGCCGATGCGGATGATCAGATTGTCGGCGATGTCCGCTCTCACCGCAGAAGAGACCGATCCGCTGCGGAACGTAATGATGTGGATCCCGCTGGGGAGCCTTAAGGCGGCACCGTTGCATTCGCCGGAAATTCTGTAGACGAACTTTCCATCCGCATCAATGTACGTCCGGTTCTTACCAGCGGTCCCGTATATGTAAAGGATAGGGTGCGAAAAGCTGCGGAAACGGTCAGACAAGTACATGAAATAAAAGTATATCTCGAAGATCGCAACAAGCGCAATGATACCGACTATGTATAGCAATCTTATAATCCCCGATGAGAAATCCGCAAACAGCGTAACGGCTATCACCGCTAAGAGAACAACCGCTCCTGCCGTTTTTCTCTTTTCAGACTGTGTGAGCTTTTGATGCGTACCCCTGCTCATTAACGCATAAACATGGTTTTAGGATATATTATCGAGGTTGATGCACGGCGAAACAGGCCCGCTGCTGCGGAAACTCTTTCTCATCAGCATTTTTGATCCTATAGTACCCTAACACGATGAATACCGGAGACATTATACCGGACCACCACATCCTCTGCGCGAACGGATCATACCGCAGTACCAACAGCAATGACACACAGAGAGCTATTCCTAGGATAACATGGGCTGTCCCTGCAACGCTTCTGATCTTTGGCACCCGTCACGGTATTTTAGAAGGGTGCTTTAACTTTTGTAGAAAGTGATCTTTGAATGAGCGGACCTAGCGGCCGCAGGCGGAATCGTTTTAAAAAATGCAGTTCGGATGGTAAAACTAGGATAACATTTAAAAGAGAGTAATGTTACTGGCCTTACGGAGATCATCAAATGCCGGCAGAAGAACCGTTCGAGAGCACAGAAGAGGACGTAACACGCGTACGTATGCCGAACATAAAAGAAGGGGAGATGTTCGGGATAGCGGACCAGCTGCTGGGTGCGTCGAAGATCAAGGTCATGTGCGAGGACGGCGTGTCCCGAGTGGGACGCATACCGGGGAAGATCAAGAAGAGGATGTGGATACGCGAAGGGGACCTTCTTATCGTGTCCCTCTGGGATTTCCAGCCCGATAAATGCGACGTGAGGTTCAGATATACAAGGACCCAGGCCGTGAATCTCAGCAAAAAGGGCAAAGTGCCGAAAAGTTTGGATATCTTTTAAAACGGTGGTGTTCTGACTGCCTTCCTACGATGAGAAGTTCTCCTATCTCGAACAGCGCGTGGACGCTCTGAAAACAAACAAGAGGGGAGACGAACGGCAGACCGAGGGGGAGGTCTTCGATAGAAAAACGCTTATGACCATCTACGAACTGATGACCGGCGGTTTCATCGACTCGGTCAGGTACCCCATATCCACCGGGAAGGAGGGCAACGTGTTCTTCGCCCTGGACGAGGACGGCGATCCGCTGGCCCTCAAGATATTCCGGACGTCGACGTCAACGTTCAAGAACGTGGGCAGGTACATCGAAGGGGACCCGAGGTTCAAAGGCGTCGCCGGCAACAGATGGAAACTGATCTACGCCTGGACCAACAAAGAGTTCAGGAACCTCCAGAGGTATGCGGAGGCCGGACTGCCCGTGCCGGAGCCGATAACGTTCGATAAGAACTGCCTTCTCATGGAGTACATCGGGGACGAGTACGGCCCCGCCCCCCAGCTGAAGGACGTCGTTCTGGACGATCCGACGGAGATGTACGACGAGGTGCTCTCGTTCATAATCGACGGATGGAAGGACGCCCATCTGGTACATGGCGACCTCAGCGAGTACAACGTGCTCATCTGGGAAGGACAGCCGATACTGATCGACTGCGGGCAGGCCATGACCAATGACTTTTTTAATGCTAAGGATTTATTGATCAGAGATATTACGAACGTCAACCGCTTCTTCAGGAACAGAGGGGCGGACGTGATCGAGCAGGAGAAGATCATGGACGAGATACTGAACGGATCGGATGACGAGGGGGAGGAAGAGGAATGAGGTCCGTAAGGATACCGAGCGACCGCGTCGGCACGCTCATAGGAAAGAACGGCGAGACGAAGAAGATGCTGGAGAAGATGTCCGGGATAAGGCTGGGCATCGACACGGAGGGAGAGGTGCTCTTCAACGAGGAGGCCAAAGGCGCCGATCCTCTGATGGCGTTAAAGATCATGGACGTCATCAAAGCGGTGGGGAGAGGCTTCAATCCCGATAAGGCTATTAGATTGTTCGAGGACGACGAATATTTTGAAACGTTCGATCTGAAGGACGCGGCGGGCGACAAGCCCAACCAGCTCGGAAGGGTGAGGGGGAGGCTGATAGGCGCCGGCGGGAAGACCCGGCAGATCATCGAGGACCTCACCGGCTGCTACATGTCGGTGTACGGGAACACCGTGTCCCTGATCGGGAACTCGGTGAGCCTCCCGGTGGCCAAGCATGCCGTGGAACTCATCCTGAACGGAAGCGAGCATGCGACCGTCTACCACTATCTGGAGAGCCAGCGCCCGAGGCTCAGGATCGCCGAGATGGGTTTTGATCTGTGAGCTGTTCCCATGGAAGACTGGATACCGGATAATCTGAGCAAAGCGGAGGGGCTCGCGCCCTCGCTTTGCGACCGCTGCCTCGGAAGGATGTTCGGGAAGCTCGGAACGGGGCTGACCAACGACGTCCGGGGGAATATGATCAGATCCGCTCTCTCTGAGAACGGAAAGAATATCCCCGCGCCGGAGATGTGCGGCCTCTGCGAGAACGTGTTCGATCTTATGGACAGGTTCGCGCACGCCGTGGCGGATGGCGTCAACTCCGTCCATTCCGACAATTTCCTGGTGGGTTCGAGGGTGGAACCGGACATCGCCGATAAAGAGAAGGCGATGTGGGAGGAGCACGGACTCGAGAACGCCGAAGCCATAAAAACGGAACTCAACAGAGAAATAGGAAAACTCGCCCTCCCCCTGATCAACCGCCCGGTGGAATTCAAGAACCCTCAGGTGGTGGCCTGCATCGACACCAGGTTCGCCGACGTCACGCTTGACATAGCTCCGATATTCATCGCCGGGAGGTACTTCAAATACAGCCGCGAGATCCCGCAGACGATATGGCCCTGCAGGGCATGCAAGGGCAAGGGATGCGGCAGATGCGGAGGCACCGGGAAGATGTACCAGACGTCGGTGCAGGAGATAATCGGAAACGTTGCGTTAGAGATGTCCGGGGGAGAGGAACACTTCCTGCACGGAATGGGAAGGGAGGACATAGACGCCTGCATGCTCGGAGAGGGCAGACCGTTCGTGCTGGAGATAAGCAAGCCCAGAGTCAGGGACATCGACCTTGACGAGCTTGAGAAGAAAGCGAATATGTCCGAGCTTGCGGGATATTCGCGACTGCGTTTCGTCCCGCGGGATGCGGTGCAGGGATACAAGACCGCCGATCCGGATAAAACCTATAAAGCAAGAGTAAAGGCGGATGGTAAAGTTAATAAAGAAAGAGTAATTGAGGTAGCTTTATCATTCAAGAATATCCACATTGACCAGAGGACTCCACGCAGGGTGGAGCACAGACGTGCCGACCTTGTGAGGAAAAGGGAGATCCGGTGGGTCGAGGCGGAGATGATCGGCGATGACGTGTTCGACCTCACCGTGAACGCGGAATCCGGGACGTACATCAAGGAATTCGTCTCGGGCGACGAGGGGAGAACCGCGCCCAGCTTCTCCGGCGCTCTCGGAACGAGATGCGCGGTGCAGACGCTTGACGTGATAGCGATCAACTACCAGGAAACAACGAGGGATTAAGATGCAGGCATCCAGAGGAACAAGGACAAAGACCCGCCAGCTGCTCAAGAAGAAACCGAGGGCGAGGGGACTTTCGCCCATAACGAAAGCTTTCCAGCAGTTCGAGGCGGGAGAGAAGGTCAACATCATCATAGACCCCAGCGTCCACAAGGGTATGCCATTCTCCAGATTCCACGGGCTGACCGGAGTGATCATCGGCCCGAGAGGGGCCGCATACGAAGTGAACGTGAAGGACGGCAACAAGACCAAGATGGTCGTGGCGCGCCCCGAACACCTTGTAAGGACCCGCGAGTGAACTTTTTGACGGGTGAACCTAATGTCCGAGCAGTACATAACGCTGGCCGAGGTCAGGGACCTTCTCACCGAAGAGCATGAGAAGAGGGACCTCCAGAACTCGCAGAAGGCCGCGATGGAGCATGCAAGGACCGTAAGCCCGCTCTCCGCGGAGAACGCCAGGAAGATAGTAGAAGAGATCCGCGCCATAGGCGGCGTGACCGAATACGCCGCCGTGAAGATAGCGGACCTTCTCCCCAGGTACCCCGAGGATGTGCGAGCGATCTTCTCGAAGGAAAGAATCAACATCGAACCGAAGGCCATCGAGCAGATAATCGAGGCAGTAGGTAAATATCTGTAATACAATCTGTCGGCGAGGGATCACGGTGGAAGAATTCGCATATGTTCTGGATTATCTTTCGCAGGGCATACCGGGCAACAACTTCGGGAAGAAGGAGCCGCTATGCTACGCGCTCGGCGACGAGGAATTCAAGCTTTTCGAGCTTGTTCCCAAAGCGAGCGCCGTCGTGAACATCGGCGAGAGAGTATACATAGGGAAGGACCCCGCTAAAAGGACGATCGTAGATCATGTGAAGAGACGCATCGGACCTTCGGACCTTACGCACGGAGCGATAGCCGAGCTGGAGTACTGTGTCAGCGAGATCGTGCTGGCCAACCAGCCGAGGTTCATAAGGTTCTTCAACGAGGCCGAGCCGATCTCCATGAGGAAGCACCTTCTGGAAGAGCTTCCCGGTCTCGGGAAGAAGACGATGACCGCGATTCTGGACGAGCGTACGAAAAGAGGGCACTTCAAGGACTTCAAGGACTTGAGCGAAAGAGCGGCGGTCAAGAACCCGGAGAAGCTGATAGCCGCGCGCATAGTTCTCGAGCTGACCGATAACGAAAGAAAACGCTATCTCTTTGTGTCCAAATGAACAGAGGAGAGACCGGCAGACTGATCGCCGAGACCGGCGTTGTCCCAAAGAAAAGCAAGGGACAGAATTTTCTGATTGACGATCGCGTCGCCGCCCGCCAGGTGGACTTCGCCGAGATATCCCGGGATGACAGGGTATTGGAGGTGGGTCCGGGACTCGGAATACTTACCTCAAAGCTCATAGAACGCTCGGATGACGTATCCTGCGTAGAGATAGACGACATCCTGGCGGATCATATCGAAAGCACATATGGGGAAAAGCTGCGCCTGATCAGAGGGGATGCCGTAAAGGTCCCGTTCCCTCCCTTTGACGTGTTCGTCAGCAACCTGCCGTACAGCGTATCGACGCCGATAATCTTCAAGCTCCTGGAGCACGATTTCAGGAAGGCGGTGGTCATGGTGCAGAAGGAGTTCGCAGACCGAATGATCGCGGACGTCGGCGGCCCGGACTATTCGAGACTTACCGTGAACCTGTTCTACAAAGCGGACTGCAGACTGCTGGAAAAGGTGCCGAGATCCAGGTTCAAGCCGCAGCCGAAGGTGGATTCCGCCGTCGTCGAGATAGTGCCGAGGCCGGCGCCCTTCGAAGTGCGTGACGAGACGACATTCTTCAGGGTCACGGAGGTAACGTTCAACCACAGAAGGAAGAAGATCGGGACCTCCCTCAGAGCCGCGAAGATGATCAGGGAGGACTGGAACATCCCGTTCCTGGATTCGAGGGTCGAAGAGTTGCGGCCTTCTGAGATAGCGGAGATCGCCAATTCTGTATTCCTGTGCGGCAAAGAACGCCGATCCTGAAATGCAGATGTGCCAAAAGCAAAAGTTATTTTTACCCGCAAAGGGATGATTCTTCATGCAAGGAAAAAGCAGACCCATATTGGTCGGGCTGATCGGACTGATCACCATTTTAGCGGCGGTCCTGATATTGGCCGTGGCAGCAGCGGCATTGTTTTCAGATACAATCGTGGAATTAGTCGAAGTAGACCTGGAGGTCTTGGACTGGGTTGGATACGGCGGATTCATCCTGGGATTCGTTACGCTGATCATCGGCATAGCGATCTGGAGAGGATGGACCATCGCATGGTACATAGCAGTGGTCCTGTATGCGTTCGGCGTGATCGGTTCGCTGGCCAGCATCATCATGCTGGCCCTCGATGGTGCGGACATGGCTGTGGTGGTGGCCCCGTTCATAGTGCCCCTGATCATCGGCATATTGATCCTGTACTACCTGTTCCGCCCGAAGGTCAAAACGTTCTTCGGAGTGGGCGGCGGCGTTTGAACAGACGTCAAGATCACTTCAGGCTAAGGGGGGGTTCGCCCCCTCCGGCCCTTTCCCGAACATAATCCGCGATCTTCCAGGCGGCATAGAGCGGAATGTGTACCGCGCCGCCGTTGCCGCCGCTCTCCGCCGATATTGTGACGGCTACCTTCGGCCGATATCTTTTAATGAACTCGGCGAGACTTTTTGATTTACTGCTTCCTGCTTTCACCTCGATCGGGACCGCCACTCCTTCTATCTGCGCAATGAAATCCACTTCGGCGGTGCCGCCGGACCTCCAATAATAAGGAACGTCCCATGTTGATGATATGAGCTCATTGAGAACATAATTCTCCGCGACCGCCCCCCTGAAAAGGCTGTAGCCCCCGTTTGTATCGAAAAGGAAGGCCGACGGGACCTTCGCCATCCTTCTGAGTATCCCGATGTCCGCCAGATATATCTTGAAGTTCGTATTGTCCGCGAACGTGGATAACGGAACCTTGGGGGGATCTGCTTTTCTTACTTTGTAGACCAGCCCGGCGTTTATTAGCCATTCCAGCGCATCCTCCAGGTCCTTTGCGCGCGCGCCGGTCTTCACATGGCTGAAAATGAACTTCTTGTTATCCTTGGCCAATTGGTCCGGCAGGGAGTTCCATATCAGCGTCAGTTTGGGCAAGGATTCCGGGGCATGTTTTGAGAAGTCCGCTCTGTAATCTTTGATGATATCATCGAGTATCTTCTCTACCTCTCTGATATCCGCTTTGGCAATCCATGACGCCACTGCGGCCGGCATACCCCCGACCATGAAGTAATAATCGAGATAGGTGTTCAGTTTATTGACGACGGGTTTCGGAAGCGCTTCGGTAGGGTCGCTGTTGTCGATGTGCTCGACCAGCGTATTCTCCGAATTCGCGAGAAGGAATTCCTTAAAATTCATCGGCCCCATGCTCAGTCTGTTGACCTTGCCTACGGGGAAGGAATACGGTTTAGACAGCATCACCCCGAGCAGAGATCCAGCGCATGTTATGTGATATTCCGGCGCATCCTCGCAGAAGAATTTCAGCGAGGTGAGAGCGCGGTTGCAGAATTGTATCTCGTCCAATATTATCAGGGTCTTCCCGGGTTCGATGTTCCTTTTACGCAGCAGATTCAGTCTGTTGATTATCCTTTTCGGATCGAGGTCCGTCCGGAAGATGTCGCAGAAGTCAGGATTGTTTTCGAACGTAAAGTATGCGGTATCCTCATAGTTACGCTCTCCGAACTCTTTGAGGACATATGTCTTCCCGCACTGTCTGACGCCTTCAAGCAGCAAAGGCTTGCGGTTGCTGCTGTTCTTCCACTCAAGAAGGTCGGCGTGGATTGCCCTTTCCATAAGCATGAATTGTGCTGTCTCTATTTGTATTTTTCTGGCCTGCGCTTTTCACTGCGTTTTCCTAGGGAATAATTTGGGTTTTCACTGCGTTTTCCTAGGGAAAGATCGGCATCCCGCAGTTACGGACATCAGGTGCGGCCAGCGGCCGCCCGGCGGCCGAACCGGGACGAGAATGCCGGAAGCGGCGCGGATGTCCGCAAATGTATAACATCATGAGCTCGATACAGATAGGATCACATGCAGGTCGGCATAGTAGGAAAACCGAATGTCGGGAAATCAACGTTCTTCGGCGCCGCAACGATGGCGCCGGTGGAGATCGCAAATTACCCTTTCACGACGATCGAACCCAATAAAGGTATAGCGTATGTGAGAGCACCGTGTCCGTGCAGGGACCTTGGCGTCCAGTGCACGCCCCACAACTCGGCGTGCGTCAACGGGACCAGAATGGTCCCCGTCGAGCTGTTGGACGTGGCGGGCCTCGTTCCGGACGCTTGGGAAGGGAAAGGATTAGGGAACAAGTTCCTCGACGATCTCCGGCAGGCGGACGCGTTCATCAACGTCGTGGATGCGAGCGGGACCACCGACATCGAAGGGAACGTCATCGCTCCCGGTAAGTACGATCCTTCTGAGGATGTGATCTTCCTCCGGAAGGAGATAGCTCTCTGGATGAGAGAGATAATAAAGAACGGGCTGAATAAGATCGCCAGGCAGGCGAAGATGCAAGGCAGCAAGCCCGAGACCGTGCTCCATGAGAGACTCACGGGCCTGAACGTGACCGAGGGGCAGATCAAAGAGGCGCTGAGGCACGTCGAACTTCCGCAGGACCCGACACTGTGGGATGACGACCGGCTTCTGGCGCTCTGCGTTAAGATGCGGGAGATATCCAAGCCGATGATCATCGCCATGAACAAAGCGGACATCTCTCCGAAGGAGAACCTTGACAAGCTGAAAAAGATGGGGGACGCCGCCGTCCCGGTCCTTGCGGAGACGGAGCTCGCCCTGAAGAAGGCCGGCGCCGCGGGACTCATTGATTACGTTCCGGGGGACCCGGGCTTTTCGATCAAGTCCGGAGCCGCTCTCAGCGACGGGCAGAGGAAGGCCCTTGAATACATGGCGGAGAAGATGAAAGGACACGGAGGCACCGGGGTCCAGACGTGTTTGGAGGACTGCGTGTTCAGGATGCTGGACCTTATCGCGGTATATCCGGTGGAAGATGAGTCAAAATACACCGACCACTTCGGGCGCGTGTTGCCCGACTGCTTCCTTGTGCCCAGAGGGTCCACCGCCAAGGACCTTGCCTACAAGGTCCACACGGAGCTGGGGGACAAGTTCATAAGAGCGATCAACGCAAGAACGAAAAGAACGGTCGGAGCCGACTACATCCTCCAGGAGGGGGACGTGATCCGGATAGCGGCCAACAAGTGATACCCATGGAGACAGTGGACGTCCGATTGATAACCGCGTCGTACAGCAACGACGAAGCCGGGAACGTGTTCGTGGAGCTGTTCGGCAAGACCCGGGACAAGAGGTCCATAACTCTCCTGTATTACGGATTCGACCCGTACTTCTTCATCGTCGATCCGAATGCGGAAACGGAGAAGACCCTGAAAAGGGATACGGAGGTCATAAAGACGGACCCGGACCGCCTTTTTTACAAAGGGTCCGACCGCGCCGTTCTGAAAGTTACCGTGAAATATCCCTGGAAGGTCCCGGACTACCGCAACGAGTGGAAGAAGAAGGGTTTCGCCGTGCTCGCGGCGGATATCCCGTTCCATCACAGGTTCGTTTACGACATGGACATGGGTTCGTGCATAAGGGCCGCCGGGGAAACGGTCCCCGGCGCATACGCTACCGACATCGTAATGAAAATGGCCTCCTTCGAGAACATAGAATCCTTCGACCCGGGCCTGAGGTTCCTTTCCTTCGACATCGAGAACAGCATCCAGCACGATTACATCTACACCATATGCGCGGTGGTGGAGGAGGACGGCGCATACCGGATATGCGAGCCGCTCATCGGCGGCGAGAAGGATATCATCATCAAGTTCGGGGAACTGATAAGGAAAGAGGACCCGGATATCATCACGGGGTACAACATCGATAACTACGACATCAAAAAGATAATGGAAAGGGCGACGGCGAACAAAATGAAGGACGCCATGCCTTGGGGAAGGGACCTGGGACAGCCGAGGGTGGTGAACGACAGGTTCTGGAGACTGAAAGGCAGGATAGTGGTGGACGCCTGGTGGGCGGCAAAGCGCGAACTCCGGCCGAAGCAGGAAACGCTGAACGCCGTTTCCCTACAGGTCCTGGGAGAGTCAAAGCTTGACGTCGACCCCAAGAAGATGGACGACGAGTGGAAGAACAACAGCGCAAAGGTCATCGAATATTGTAAGAAAGATGCGGAGCTCGCCCTCAAGATCCTGCTGAAGGTCGGTACGGTAAGGAAGGGGATGGACCTCTCGACCGTTGCGAAGCTTCCGCTGGACGACGCTTTGAACGCAGGATCGTCCCAGCTTGCCGACTCCCTCCTGATCAGGGAGGCGGACAGGCAGAAGGTCGGAGTTCCGCTCACGGGAAGAAGGGAAGCGGGAGACCCCATAGAGGGGGGATATGTTCACACGATGAATCCCGGACTGTACCACTGGGTCTGCGTCCTCGATTTCAAATCCATGTATCCTTCGCTGATAATCGCGAAGAACATCTGCTTCACCACCCTCTCCCCCCACGGAACGATAACCGCGCCTTCCGGCGCAAAGTTCCTTTCTCCGGATAAACGGGAAGGGATCCTGCCGAAGATACTGAAGGGGCTGATGCTTCAAAGGGACGGGATAAAGGAACGGATGAGGTCCGTCTCAGACGAATCCGAGCGGAAATACCTCAACGGCCTTCAGGAGGCCGTCAAGGTGCTGATGAACACCTTCTACGGCGTGTTCGCGTCGTCCTTCTACAGATTCACGGACAAGAACATCGGCGCGGCCATCACGGCATTCGCCAGGGATAACGTGAAGAGGATAATAGGGGAGGTGGGGAAGGAGGGCGTGACCGTCATCTACTCGGACACAGACTCGGTCTTCATGCAATCCCCGGTCAGCGACCTGGACGGCTCCGTAGAGTTCGGAAAGAGCATGGCGAAGAGGTTCTCCACGGAGGGCGGCACGCTGGAGTTCGAGAAACTGCTGGAGCCTCTCTTCTCCCACGGGAAGAAGAAGAGATACGTGGGGAGAGTGGCCTGGCCCGTGAGGACGGAGGAACTCCTCGTAAGAGGATACGAGATAAGACGTTCTGATTCTTTCGATCTTCAGAGCCGTCTTTTGATGGAGCTGTTCGAAAAGATACTGGATGAGAAGAACGAGGAAGCAACGGCGTTCGTGAAGAAGACCATCCAGGACACGATGGCCAAGAAAGTGGACGTCTCCGACCTGGTGATATCCAGAACGTGCAGAGGAGTGGGCGCATATGAGAACCCGGAGAGGATGAGCAACGTGCAGGCGGCGGCGAAGATGGTGAAGAAAGGGTACGACTTCATACCGGGGATGAAGGTCTCGTGGGTAGTCACCAACGGGAACGTGGTGCCGCAGGAGGTCGAACCCTACATCAGCGGCGCCGTATTCGAAGGAGAGCCGGACTTCAAATATTACGCCGAAAGGCTTGCGCAGACAGCTTCCAGAATAACGGAGGTCTTCGGGTGGAACGAGAAGGATCTGATGATGGGGAGCCAACAGTCGACGCTCTTCGACGGGGGGTTCGGCCACAAAGACGCTCCCGATAAGAAGAAGAAAGAGGCCGCGGCGCCGAAGACCGCTTCAAAAGGTCCCAGGCTCGACGATTTCTTTTGAAAGAACGAGAAAATGTTTGAAAAACGTTTGTTAAGCGTTCACCCGGGCTTTTCGGTAAGCTTGATGGTCAGCACGACCCCGCTGTGGTTGATAATGATCTCATAGACCATCTTTGAGTCCGGTTCGTAATAGAATGTCCACTTGCCGCCGTAAACGTCCGTAAGCTCGAACATCTGGGTCGCCACATCTCCGTCGATCGTGTCCGTCAGGGTGTTCGTTCCCACATATTCGGCGTCCGCGGGTAATCCCTCAGGGCCATCGCAAACGAAATACAGGTCGGGATAGATGGAATAGATGAAATCGTACACCATTCCATACTGATCGTTCTCGCAATCTGCAACGCATTTTAGCTCAACGCTTATTTCGTACCCGCTGTACTTCAGAATATACTTGTAAGTTTTGCCGATCTGACTCGATTCCTTATATGAATCCTGCCATTTGAGATCGTAGTCTTTCAGTACCCGCACTTCGGTGGCCCCGCCTGCGGTAATTTCTTCCTCATACACCAAACCGTTCGACATATCGATATATGCCTTTACCTGGACCTTTGTTCCGCTCACATCGAAAGAATACTCACATACCGTCAGCTTCATCGTGCCATCGATCGTTTCTCGATCCTCGGTGCCTATTATCTTTAGTGCCGTTCTCTTTGACGACAACTCGTACGCTGTGGTTATTGACTCGCCTATCACCTGCTTTGCCATGGCAAAATACTCGTCTTTGTTCTGTCCGACGATGTACAGTTCAAGCGTTCCGTATGACTCTCCTTCGACTGACCTCTCATATACCATCATTGTTCCCGGTGCCGGCTCCCTTGTTTCTTTCTCTTCGGCAAAGAGCACAACATACGCCGCGCCTGCCGCGACGACCATCGCCAGAACGATGACGATGACCAGAATTGTGCTCACCCCGGATCTGTCTTTCTGCTTTATCTTCCTGAAATCCACCGTTCTCCCTCCCTATCAGTAAGTTTTCGAGAACACCATACGGTATGCGCATATAAATGGCCCGCTATCGAAAGCGGGGGATCCTAGACGCTGGCGAAACAAAAAAGAGCGAATGCCGAACTTTTCAGCTGGTGAAAAAATAAAAATCGTTTGAAAGTCGTTTACCCCGTGTTCATGCGGGTTTCTTGGTGAGATCAAAGATGACGATCGTTGCGCCCGATATTAGGACCATCCTATAGACATTGTGCGATACCGGGTCATAATAGAATACGTACCCGTTTTCATTTTCGTCAAGTATGTTCCAGACCTGAACGGATTTGCCTTCGCCGTCTATTGTATCCAAGGTATATTCGTTTCCCGTATATTTGGCATCAACCGGCAATCCCTGAGGGTGGTCGCTGAGGAAATACGCCCTAGGGCTGCCTACTTTGGAGAAATCGATCATGACCCCGAACTGGTCATCCCCGCAGCCGGCGATGCATACTATGTCCAAATTGAAAATCTGCCCCATGTAGTTGGCGGCATACTCAGAGGTCATACCGATAGATTCCGACTCTTCGAACGACTCCTGCCACTGCGGAGTGTATTCTTTCAACACCTGCACTATGGTCATTCCCAGTACTGTTGTTTCATCTTTGTACATCAATCCGATCGAGGGGTCGATGTATGTCTTTGACTGAGCGTTTTCTCCGAGCAGATACGGGGTCGAGTACTCCCACAGCGTCACTTTTTTCTTGCCGCCTTCGAAATCTATTTCGACCGTGGACACTTTTGCATCCTTGGGAACTTTTTTCGGCAATATGTCATATTGAACAGAATACATTGTTTCGCTGATCGGTATCTTCAGCATAACAAAGTATAGTTCCGCGCTCTGTCCGATATAGGTGACTTCGCCCTCGATGGGTGTTTCGGCGATGCCGGTGATGTCGTATTTCATTACCGTTCCCGGCGCTAAGGTCTGTTTTTCTTCTTCGGGCTCCTCTTTATCGTCATCGCCGGACATGACGACATACGCCGCGCCTGCAGCGACGACCAACACGGCGACAATGATTATCACCAACAGGACCGTAGCTATCCCGGACCTGTCTTTCTGTATTATTTTGTTTGACACTAGGTTCCTCCTCCTTTGTAGGTCCCCCACGGAACGAAAAGAAGAGTTGCGCGTATAAAAAACCCTGTAACTCAAACATAATGGCTAGCCGGACCTGTGCGGCCCGCATAGACCTTTGAGAGAAATGTGCAGGCGGAGACCGTTGTTTCTCCGCCTGGTAAAATGTTTATAAGCGGTTTAATTGAGCTTTTATGTGGCAATATGGAAGTGTTTCAGTTCCATTTTGAGTTCGACTGTAATTCCGTCCGCCGTTCCCGACGCAAGCATCAGGTATGCCACTCCATTATGTGTGTCTATGTATACTGCTGCACTAACGATCACACCATCATATACTGTATTGTACTCCCATTTATCCAAAGTCAACTTACCATAATATTCGGTGGTTATATTTGTGGGGCCTTTATTAACGGCACCTTCCGGTACGCCCGCTACTCCGCCCTGTATTTCTTTAGAGATGGTCTCGGTATTAACCTGATCTGGCATCCCTGGCATCGAAGCTGTGGTCTTGATAGTATAGTCCGTGGCGGTCTCGGCGATAACCTCGATTTTGCTCGTTATTACCATTTCAGTGTCCGTCGGGAGGTCGTTTCCCGTTATAGAAACCGAGAACTCGTACTCGAAGATTGTTCCTACTTTAAAGTATACGTTATCTCCGTTTCCGTTTCCGTTTCCATTTCCGTTTCCATTTCCGTTACCGTTACCGTTACCGTTGCCGTTGCCGTTGCCCTTTTCTTCGTTGTCATCGCTGTTGTCAGACAAGACTACGTACGCCGCGGCACCTGCGGCGGCGATCACGATGATTACTATAAGAAGGATAAATATGGTGGCTATCCCCGATCTGTCCTTCTGCATCATTTTTTTCATTATTCTTCCTCCGTTTTGCCCCCCTCTCGCAAAAAGTGAAATCGAGTTGACCATATTTATAGCCCATCCTTTGTTTTTCTAAAATATATTTAAATAGGTCGTTTGTATGAACGGTAGCACGGAACATAAGATTCCGGCGGAAATGTGCCCTTTGGGTGAATCCGAAAAGGTGATTAAGATGAGCGACGAAGGTCAGGATGTGCGCCCGGTGAACGGGAAAAGCATGTACAGTTATATCGGGGACGCATGGAAAGTTCCCGGCAAGAGTTATTTGAAAGAGCTCAACCGCGAGAGGAAGATCGTTTGGAGGAGAGAAGAGAACTTCCTTAGGATCGAGAGACCCACGAGGCTTGACAGGGCGAGGGCCCTGGGATACAAAGCGAAACAGGGCTACGTAGTGGTTAGGGGCAGAGTGAGGAAGGGTTCGTTCAGGAAGAGGGCGATCACTGCCGGAAGGAGGCCAAAGAGAAAGGGTATCAACAAGATAACCACTGGAAAGAGCCTCCAGAGAATGGCTGAGGAGAGAGCGGCGAAGAGATACCCCAACCTCGAGGTGCTCAACTCCTATTGGGTAGGGGCGGACGGGATGCAGGAGTGGTACGAGATCATACTCGTCGATCCGGCGCACCCGGTCATCGTGGCCGACCCGAAGATCAACTGGATCTGCGACAGCAACAACAAGAACCGCGTCTACCGCGGACTCACGTCGGCCGGAATAGCCGGGCGCGG
>JAITCQ010000067.1 GCA_031283015.1 Candidatus Methanoplasma sp. | reverse complement strand
CAGGCGCAGCTTGCCGAACTGATGACCTTGGGCCACCTGGTCAAAAGGTGCAGGGAGGCCGGCGTCCAAAGCATGGTCGAGGGCCCCGGACATGTTCCCCTGGACCAGGTGCCGATGAACATGCAGCTGGAGAAGAGGCTTTGCCACGACGCTCCCTTTTATGTCCTGGGTCCTTTGGTAACGGACATCGCCCCGGGCTACGACCACATCGTCGGAGCGATCGGAGGCGCCGTGGCGGCCCAGCACGGCGCGGATTTCCTGTGCTATCTGACCCCCGCCGAGCATCTGTCCCTTCCGAACGAGGACGACGTGAAGGAAGGACTCATCGCTTCGAAGATCGCGGCGCACGTGGGTGACATATGCAGGGGCAGGGGTAGAGAGATGGACACGAAGATGGCAAAGGCCAGAAAGGCCCTTGACTGGAACACGATGTTCGAGGTGTGCGTCGATCCGGAGAAGGCGAGGAGATACAGATCGAGAGGCTGCACGAAGGAAGAGGACGGCTGCTCCATGTGCGGCGATGTCTGCGCGATGAAGATCGTGAACAAATATCTGATCAAGCCGGGCCCGAACGAGGACTGCTGAGAAAAGTGGAGCCACTGGAGGGGATCGAACCCCCGGCCTACAGTTTACGAAACTGCCGCTCTACCGCTGAGCCACAGTGGCATTGGGACCGTTGATTGAGCCATAAGATAAAAAGTTTTACTATGCCGGACTCGTTTTACAGCTTCGGAAACACTAGGGAAGATCGGCCTGCGGGTCTGCCGCCCGTATTCTGCTTTGGCCGAACGCCCAGAACGGTGCGGCGCCTTCGCCGACAAGTCCCGGCTTGGATCCGGCGTATCTGAAATAGATTCAAATCACCACAAATTGGTGTAAAGAACATGGCGCGTTCCGGATCGGGGGAGAACCGCAGGAGGGTCCTCAAGGATCAAGAGGTCGAAGCGGTGAGAGAAAAGGAGAACTATCTCTTTGAGGCGCTCTGCGGACATACGGGCGCCCAATACAACCTCGGTGTGATGTACAGGAACGGCTGGGGGGTGCCTCAGAATTACGGGGAGGCGGTCAGGTGGTATAAACTTGCCGCGGAGCCGGGGGACCCAGACGCCCAACATGATCTCGGCGTCATGTATGAGAGGGGCGATGGAATGCCTCAGGATCATAGCGAGGCGGTAAAATGGTACAAACTTGCCGCGGAGCAGGAAAACATTTCTGCCCAATATAATCTGGGGGTCAAATATGAGGTGGATCATGGGGTGCCTCGGGATCATAGTGAAGCGGTCAGATGGTACGAACTTGCCGCGGAGCTGGGGGATGTGGATGCTCAGGAACGCCTTGATTTTCTGCGCAGCCGCGGCCGCATGAAAAAGTGAACATCGGCTGAATCTTACGCTTTCCTGTATTTCGGGAACATGTCCCTGAACACGACGGCGTCCTCCGAGATCAGCGGGGACTCGCATATGAAGGTGCAGTCCCGCTTCGAATCCTCGAGGACATCCGCCAAAAGCTGCATGTCCGGCTCTTTGGAGCTCAGCGGGAGATGGGATATCTCCCCCCGGTCGCCGTACTTGATGCAACTGATATGGAAGTGCGCAATATCGCCGCACAGCGGGAAGAACTCGTTGACCAATCTGGTCATGTCCTCTTTCGTCCTGAGGCATCCGACGTCCCTCGCGTGAACGTGCGCGACGTCGAGCACCGGCCTTACGCCGTCCACGCTGTCCATCACCTCTGAGATCTCTTTCAGTGTGCCGAACTGCCCTTTCTTGCCCATGGTCTCCACGCCGAGGATCACATCCTTTATCCCGTCGTCGTCCATCTTATCCCTGCATTTCGACAGCCCTTCGATCACCGATTCCAGAGCGGTGCCTGGAGATTTGCCGTACGACGCGGCGTGTATCACTATTATGTAGGCCCCTAGACCGTGCGCCGCGCGCACCGTGTCCATGACCCAGCTTATGCTTTTCTCTCTCGTTTCCGGGTCGTCGGAGTTGAAGCTTATGAAATACGGCGCGTGACAGCTGAGCCTTATATCCAGTGCTTTCGCGGCCTCCCCGACGGCCTTTGCCCTTTCCGGAGTTGTCCTGGCGCCTCTTACGAACTCTACCTCCAGAGCATCCAAACCTATGCTCTTTGTATATTTCAGCGAGCCTTCGGGCGTCTTACCCTCGCTCGGATATCCTGCCGGACCAAAACGCATGCCCCTCTAACATATTACGCATATTTCAGAGTTCTCCGGCCCTTCCCCGGGAAATGCGGGCCGCGGAACAGCAAATCCTTTAGCCTGTCCGAGCATAATCATACCTGTGCAGATAGAACTCGAAGTTTCGCTCGACCCCACCCTCGGGTGCGGACAAGCGCACAGATGGAGAAAGGTCGGCCGTGCGTGGAACGGAGTCATAGGAGAGGAGGTCATCAGCCTTACCGAGAATGACCTCGGGTTCAAAGCGGAAGGGTGTTCGGACGAAAGCATACTGCTGAGCTACTTCAGAAGCGGGGACGATCTCCCGCATATCATCGGGGAGATATCGGAAGCGGATCCGTACGTCGCTTCGCTGTCATCGTCCTGCCCGGGGATGAGGATACTGAAGCAGGATCCGTGGGAGTGCCTTGCCACCTACGTCCTCGCGACGAACGTGAACGTCAAGCGGATCGCCAAGATGGTCGAATCCGTTTGCGACACGTTCGGCAGGGACCTTGGAGAAAGAAGAGCGTTCCCGGCGCCGAAACAGATACTCGATAAGCGGAGTGACATATCGGTATGCAGGCTCGGGTACCGCGAAGAGAGGTTCATTGAACTTGCGGAGAGCATGGAGAACGGCACCGTCGACCTGAGAGCGATCGAAGAGGCGGACTATGCTGGTTGCGTCAAAGGCCTGATGGGAATAAACGGCGTCGGACCGAAGGTGGCGGACTGCGTGGCGCTTTTCGGGTTCGGACACCTTGAGGCCTTCCCCGTGGACGCCAGGATCTCGAAGTGCCTCGACGAGATGTACGGGGTGAGCGGTAACTACAGAATAATGTCGGAGTTCGGACGGAGAAAGTTCGGACGGTATGCGGGGTACGCGCAGGAGTTCCTTTACCACAGCTCCGTCATCACCGGCCGATGAAGGTCATAACGCTCCCGGGTTGGTCTTCAGATAGAATTCGGAAACATCCCAATCCTCCTCCTCGGAGGGTTTCGTTTCCTCTATCTTCACGC
Organism: Candidatus Methanoplasma sp.; assembly: GCA_031283015.1. Classification (GTDB taxonomy): domain Archaea; phylum Thermoplasmatota; class Thermoplasmata; order Methanomassiliicoccales; family Methanomethylophilaceae; genus Methanoplasma. The sequence goes on along the minus strand of JAITCQ010000067.1, from coordinate 46 downwards.
CCAGGGACCTGGCCGTCTCTTTGATATGCTTGTAGGCCTTGTCGCT
>JAITCQ010000018.1 GCA_031283015.1 Candidatus Methanoplasma sp. | reverse complement strand
CCGCGGTGCCCGGTATCAAACCGCCGTCGTACGGCGGGGACGGGTTCTTCACTGTCACGCTCACCGGGCCGGGAAAGATTGTGATCCAGTCCATGTCCCTCTCGGAACTCGCGCTCTCGGTGGCGCCGTTCATCCCCGCAGGCCGGTAAGAATGAGATGCAGTGCATTGGTCTAATGAAGACGGCGAGGCGATAACCTCCGATACGTTGACCTTTATCACAAAAAAGCAAAGACCCAGACTGCAATTTTTTCCATAGCGGAAAGTTCACTTTCGGTCAATTCGGACACCCCCCTGATAAGCTTTTAAGCATGTGTGAGAGTGGAGCGACAGCCGTTTTGGATAGGAAGCCCCGGTTCGGAGTCTTCCTAAGAGACGGCGAACCAGGGACCATCTGGCAGGAGGTGATAGTATCGTCAAGAATCAGAACGGTCCCAACGTCCGTATCGTGATTAAGGACATGATCATTACGATCCGTCCTTGATCCGACACGGAACAAACTCTAATCCACATTGCGGATCCGATCCCTTCACGGGGATCGTTAATTCCTCTGCCGACAATTCTACTTATCTGCATCCTTAAAAACCCTTTCATCCGCAGCTTTGGGAAGACGTGATCCCTATAAGCCGGGGACCAAACAACTTTATCAACCCATTCCTCTCTCCACTTCTGTGAACCGGACACCAACTGGATGCAAAGCCTTTGACGATCTTCTCGGAGGAGGGATAGAGAGAGGAAGCATCACGCTCCTTTACGGCGAAGCGGGTGCAGGCAAGTCCAACATCTGTCTCCAGACCGCCCTCAACGTTATCCGTAAAGGGGAGAAGGTGGCGTACATCGATTCCGAAGGGCTCTCCTACGACAGGGTGGACCAGATGTTCGGCTCCGACGGAGAGAATGCGAAGAATCTTCTTGTTTTCCACGTTCACAGCTTTGAGGAACAGTCAGACCGGGTGGACAAGACGGTCAACCTCGCCGACAAAGGAGTGATCGATCTGGTGATCGTTGATTCTATCAACATGTTCTACAGGCTCAATTACGACGACATGAAGGTCAGGAACGATTTCGTCAGGCAGATAGAGGTCCTGATGGGTGCGGCGAGGAAGAACGACGTCGCCGTGCTGCTTACGTCGCAGGTCTACTCGAACATCACCACGGGAGGGATAGAGTTCCTAGGCGGGCACTCGCTGAACCACAACTCCAAAACGATCCTCAGGCTGGACAAGAAAAGCAACAGTGTCCGTACTGCGGTCGTTATCAAGCACCGCAGCCTGCCCGAAGGCAGGTCTGCGAACTACAGGATAACGGCGGCGGGGATCGAGGACCTGTGATCAGACCTCTCGGTCTATGGCGTATCTTGCGAGAGCGATCATGAAGTCCTTATGCTCGCCGGGGGCAAGGATATCCAGCTTGGATACGGCCTCATCCACCTTCTCTTTGGCCAGCTGTCTTCCATAAGCGATGCTCCCTGCGTTCTCCATGATCGATCTGGCCCTTGCCACCTGTTCCTCGGTCGCATCCGCGTTCCCTAGGATACCCTTGAACTCTTCAAGTGTTCTCGGGTCCTTTATGTTCCTGATGGCATGGGTCACCATGACCGTGCACTTCCCTTTCCTGATGTCGTTGCCTACGGATTTCCCCGTCTTTGCGGGATCCCCTGCGACGCCCAGATAGTCGTCGAATATCTGGAACCCGAGGCCGAGGGCCATGGCGTATTCGTGAAGGGCCTTCACCGTTCTGTCGTCCGCGCCGCCGGCGAGGGCGCCGCCCGCCGCAGCCGCAGCGAATAGGACGCTGGTCTTCAGCCTGATTGTTTCAATGTAAACCTCTTCGGAGACGATCTTCCTCTCGTTGTTGATGTCCATCTCCTGTCCGCGGGCAAGGTCCCAGACAGCTTGGGTCACGTATCTGAGGACCTCCCTCATGTTCCTGTCGGGAACATCAAGTTCTGCGATTATTTGGAACGCCTTTGCGAACAGGGCGTCCCCGGCGAGTATCGCCGTCGGCACGTCGTACGCGACGTGGATGGTGGTCATTCCCCGTCTCTTTTCGTCGCCGTCCATGAAGTCGTCGTGGACCAGGGTGAAATTGTGTATGTATTCGACGGCGACCGCCAGGGGCACTGCTTTCGATATGTCCCCGCCCACTGCGCCCGCCGCGGCGAGCACCATGGCGGGACGCATCCTTTTCCCTCCCGCATAGGGGTACTGTCTCGCGGCCTCGATTAGGTTGGCCGGCTCCTCGTCGCCGATATACCGCCTTATGGGGCCGTCCAGCTCCCGGGATGTTTTCATCAGATATTCTTTTGCGTCCATTCTGTTCCCTCCAACCATTCTTTAGTTTGTCCGAGTATCACATATCTGGCACTAGAAAGTTGCCTGATGTTCGCCGAACCGGTGAGGAGCATCGCCGCCCTGAGCTCTTCCCGGATCAGGGTGAGCTTTTCGATCACGGCGCCGGACGACTCGGTCGCCTCTCTCAACACCGCGTGCGCCGCGCCGGCGCAGCATGCGCCCATTGCTATCGACGACGCAACATGTATCCCGTCCAGTATCCCTCCGGATGCGATCCTCGGAAGGCCGACGTCCGCCTCAAGCAGGGACACCGGGGAAGGTATCCCCCAGTCAAAGAAGGATTCGCCCATGTTCGTCCTCTGCATGTCGCCGGCGGCCATCGCCCTGTACAGTTCCACGGCGGAGAAGCTTGTGCCGCCCATGCCGGCTATATCTATGCCAAGGATCCCGGTGCCTTTCAGCCTGGAAGCCACTTCCCAGGATATGCCGGCGCCCGTTTCCTTAACTATTATCGGGTATGTTCTTGCGAGCTCCCTTATTCCGTCGAAGCATCCTTTCGCGTTCGTGTCCCCTTCCGGCTGGATGACCTCCTGTAAGAAGTTGAGGTGCACCGCCATGATATCTGCGCCGACAAGGTCCTTGGCTCGTCCCACGTCCTCCGGGGAAAAACGGTCCTTGCTGCGCTGGGGGACAAGCTGCGGTGCGCCGATGTTACCTATCACCAGAGGGACATCATATTCCTTCACGACGGAATAGCTTCTCTGCTCTATGCCGGCAGCGCCAGCCCTCTCGCTCCCGACACCCATCCCGATCCTTAGCTCGGAACACGCCTCCGCAATGTTCCCGTTGATCTTCTCGGCGCCCGGAAACCCTCCCGTGATGGCCGTGACGATGAAGGGGAAATCCAGTTTCTTTCCGAACACCTCGGCGGACATGTCTATCTCGTCGGCGTTCACCTCCGGAAGGGCGTTGTGCATCAACCTGATGTCATCCCAATAACAGTATCCCGGTTCGATCCTTTCGTTGAGGCAGATGTCGATATGGTCTGCCTTCCTTTCTTTGATGGGGGTCATCGCAATCCTCCTTTGGCCGTGGTGGAGATTACTTTTTCTCCCTTTAATAATGAGCACAGCCTCCCTGGAACGGAGCCGTTCACAAGCACGCATTCTCTCTCGGGGGTGGTCATTCTCAGCATAGATTCCATTTTGGCCCGCACCCCGCCCGTAACATCGTCGGCGATGCCGACGCCCGACACCTTTTCCAAGCGTTCGGACGTCACTTCCGTCAGCAGCCCCGCGTCCGGGTTCGTCTTCGGGTCTTTGTCGAACAGTCCGTCCACATCCGATACGAAGATTGCCTTCTTTGGACAGTACAGGTCGCAAAGCACCTCCATGATCTGATCCCCGGAACATATCCCGAAGCCTTTGCTCCTGTCGAAGACCACGTCCCCGAACATCACGGGCATGATCCCCAGACGGGAGGCCGAAAGAAGCACTTCCGGGTTGTCCATTATCAGCTTTCCGCAGTCCATCATGAAACAGGACCCCGGCGGCACGGAGACCGCGGGCATGCCGGCGCCAAGGAGCTCGCCGACGACCATGAGGTTCAGTTCCCTCACGTCATGCTGCACCTTTGCCACCGCCGGCACCTGTCTGAAATCCGCAAACCCGTTCTGCAGGGAGTATTCTTTTGCAAGGACATGCCCGAAGGAGCCGGCCCCGTGAACAACGATCGTGTTCGCCCCTGAATCCCTTATCTCTCCGCAGAGCCTGCTGACCACGTCCCGGTTAAAGGTCCTGTACTGGGTCTTGTCGGTTATGACGCTTCCGCCCAGCTTTATCAATATCATTGCGGAATGATGGTGGAGGTTGTTTTAATAGTTATCATGCTCCGGGCGGAGGAAAGGTCCGCCCGGATCCGGATCCAGCCTTTGTTCCTGCCGCCGTGAACCTTTACGCACAGGGCAAAGATGCCGGAAGAGAATTCTAATCGGCATTTGTCGAACTATATAATCGTTTTATGTCGTATATATTATATATTGACGCCGCTTCCAATTAATGGAGAGGGCATAAATGTCGAAAGAAAACAAACGACCGATGGAACTTTGGAGGTACAGCGGCATACTTCTGATAGTCACGGGGATAATCCATACCGTCGTCGGTTTCGCGCTGGGCGGGGAGGTCGTCTGGCCGATGGTCAGTGACGGACCGCTGATGTTGGCCGACGACGCTCCCCGTCAGTTCATTTCTGGTTCGCTGTGGTGGGGGCGTTCATAATCCTCTTTGGCCATGTGCTGCACCATTACATAAAGAAAGAACAGGAACCCGCGCCGCGTTTCATAGGGTATTACTTCCTGGGGATGTCGGCGGTGGGCTGCGTCATCATACCGGCATCCGGGTTCTGGCTGTTCATTCCGCAGGCGCTCATAATAATCTTCGCCAAGCGGTGATGGCGAAGATCCATTTAGCGATGCATTTCATTCAGATAAAGTGGAAAAAGTGGTTGACAGCGTGTCTATGTTCCCGTACGCTTGCGCAGTACAGTACAGACAGATACGCGGGCGGACTTTACTGCCGGGTTCGAGATGGGACCGGGTGTTTCCCCGCCGCTATGGCCGTCAGACCGAATCCTGCCATTACTACAAACTATATTAACCTATCCGCAGGCTGCCTCTCTCACCGCGAGGGCGCGCTCTCGCTTTTCAGGACCTCGTTCCAGAGTCTCAACGTGTCTCGGGCCTCCTCTTCGTCCATGATCTCTATCGCGAACCCCGCGTGAACGACTGCCCAGTCGCCCACCTTCGCTTCGACCATGGATATGTTCGCTTTACGTATCACTCCGCCGAAGTCGATCTCTCCGGTATCCCCTTCGATCCTGACTATCCTGCCGGGTACCGCCAGACACATGTTATCAGCCCGTCATTATTTTGAGGATCGCTTCCGCAGGCTGCCCATTCGTGTCCTCAAGCGCCTTGACCGCCCTTTCTTTGTCGCAGCCGGTCTGCCCCATCACGAGGTCGATGTCCTCCGCCGGGAACGATGCCGTAACCGGCGTCGGGCCGGACGTCCCTAGTCCGCGTATCTCCTCGTCGCCGGAGATCTGGTAGCTGCGGTCGCCCTGCATGTCGACGCACACGACCTCCACATTTGTGAGCACTATCTCCTTGTCGGCGGTTCTGATGATGACCTCTCTGGCATTGCTGATGTTCGTCTGCTTTATGCCCATCTTCTTCATCGCCTGCTGCATCTGACGGGGGTTGACGCCTCTCATTCCTGTCATATGTTACCTCAATGACGCTTCACTTAATTAATTGTAGCCGTCGCGAGACCTCTTCCATGAGTTTTGAGAACACAGTCTCCGCCGCCGCGGGGTCCGCGACCCCGCCCTGAGCGAAATCGGGCTTTCCGCCGCCTCTTCCGCCGAATCCCGCAAGGACCTTCGACAGAACGTCCCTGCAATCCACCCTCTCCGTTCCGGAGGACAGGATCGCCGACACAGCGTCCCCGGCGGACACCAGCACGCAGACCTTCCCCGCATTCTTGTACGCCTCCGCGGCGTCGGAAAGGACGGACCTGTCGACGGGCGGGAACACCCCTCCCACCACCTCCATACCGCCGATCGCCGACGGCGTCAGGCCCGCTATCTGTTTTTTCACGAAAGAGCCGGTCGATCTTCTCATCGCTTCAGATTCGTTCTTCAGGTTCGACACCGCCCGCACAAGGTCCTCGGGCTTGCTATCCGCCGCGTCCGCAGCCCTGAGACATACGCCCGCCAGCGCCATGGCGGAATCCTTGGCCTCGTTCCCGACCCTGAAGTGTATCGCGGTACCGTCCTTCCCGGCCGAGACCTTCCTGTCGACGAAAATCATCTCCAGCTCGCTTGTCTCCATAACATGGAGGCCGCTGCACGCGGAGAGGTCGATCCCGCCTATGGAGACCACTGAGACGTCCTCCCCTTCAGGGATCCTCTCTTTCTTTATCCTGACCTTCTCAAGCTCGGGGTCGTTCCTGTTCATTATCGTTTTCGTCACCGGCAGGTTGTCCCTTATCACCCGGTTCGCGAACGCCAGCGCTTCGCGGATGTCTTCCCAGCTTACGTCCTTGTCAACGACCACATATTTGCTTTCGGGCGAGATGAATATCTTGCCCACGGAAAGGTCGGGGACCTGCTTTCTCAGGGAGCAGAAGAGCAGATGCTCCCCAGTGTGCCCGATCATAAGATCATACCGTCTGTCCCAATCAACGCTGCACCAGACGGTATCCCCATCTTTCAGGCCGTTCCCCGGGACCCGGTGGATTATCCTCCCGCCCTTGTAGAACACCTCCTCGACTGCGTGACCCCGGATCCATCCGGTGTCGCACACCTGCCCACCGCCTCCGGGGTAGAAGGCCGTTGCGTCCAGCTCGACCATGTCCCCTTCGGCGGACAGCACCCGCGCCTCGAACTCAAAGGCATAGCCGTCGCGCCTGAAGATCTCGTCCGTCATCTGAGAGTATATGAAAATCTTATGTAATAAATATGCGATAGTAAGTTAGGAATTGTACAGGTGTACACTCATGGCGGATATCAATGATTATGATGATCTAGATAAAAGGATCATAGAGTTGTTATGCACATCAAGTCAGGGTTCGTTAAGACAAATAGCCAAACAGCTCAACGTGCATCCCACCACGCTCATGCAGAGGGTTAAGACCCTTGAGGCGAAGGGCGTGATAAAAGGATACCGCGCCAAGGTCAACTACATGAACCTGGGGTTCGAGTACATGGGGATGGTCCACGTCTATGCGGAGGATGTGCTGAATGTTCAGAGCAAGATCAAGGACATCCCTCAGGTGATGGCCGTGTACGACGTCACCGGGGATGCGGACTGTATCGCGATGATATCCTGCCTGGACCGGGAGGAGTTCTCGGAGACGGTCAAAAGGATCAACTCCGTCCCGGGAGTGAGGAAAACGAACACCTCCGTCATATTGAACGTGACAAAGGACGCGAGCGATTTCGTCCCGGTGCTCAGAGGCAGGGAATGAGTCCCGCGGAGGATCCCCGCACTGTGTTCCGCCGGTAAAACCGCAATAAATAACGTTTTATATCTCCCACTTCTTAGCCAGGACCCACTGATTCGGAGGTATAGCGATGAGAAGGACCAACACCTGCGGAGAGCTCAGGCCCGAGGACATAAACAGAAAGGTCTGCCTTCAGGGCTGGGTAAGGTTCTCCAGAGACCACGGAGGGGTGGCATTCATCGACCT
>JAITCQ010000070.1 GCA_031283015.1 Candidatus Methanoplasma sp. | reverse complement strand
CCAAGCGCCTCGAACACCGATTGGAGGTCCAGGTCCTTGCCTCCGCTGTGCCCGGGCTCCATGGCCCCTCCCGTCACGATCATCGCCGGGACGTTCATCCGCCCGGCGGCCATGAGCATTCCCGGCGTTATCTTGTCGCAGTTGGTCACTCCGACCCATCCGTCCAGCGCATGGCCTTCGACCATCACTTCGCAGCAGTCGGAGATCACCTCCCTGGATATCAGGGAGTACCTCATCCCGTTGTGGCCCATGGCGATGCCGTCGCATATTCCGGGAACTCCGAAAGTGAATGGTTTTCCGCCTGCTTCGATCACCCCTTCTCGTACCGCCTCGGTTATTTCGTTGAGGTGGAGATGCCCGGGTATGATGTCGTTCCACGAATTGGCTATGCCTATGAACGGCTTCTCGAAATCCTCGTCCGTAAGACCGTCCGCTCTGAGCAGGCTTCTTGCCGGCGCGCTCCCTATTCCTTTCCTGACGACGTCGCTTCTCATGGGTTCGACCTGTGTTCCACTGATTGATGTCATTCGTATATAACTATCTCAGCTTTCTTTAGATCGTTTCTGTATCCGACCGGCAAAGGACCCAAACTGTGCAATTGAATCTGGACTCAGATGATAGCGACCATTTGATTTAGGGTGCCGTTGTGGTTCTTGCCTGTCGAAATGAACCCGCAGGACTCATAATAATCTATAAGATGGTCTTTGCAATCCAACCTGACCACCCTGCAGCCGAACGTCTCATTGCCTCGGTAAAAGACGTCAACGGCGCGTCTTATCATCTCTTTTCCGAACCCCCTTTCCATGCCGTCCGCCTTTGCCAACTGCCCCAGCAGATATGCCTGCGCAACGCCTCGGTCGACGTTCATTTGCATAAAGACGCTCTCCGGGATCTTGTGCTGTTTATCCATCGCAAGACATTTGACCGCCAAAGTAAAGAACCCTTTGACTATGTCTTTGCCGGAATCTCCTTCAAGAAAGAGATATGTTCGAGATATGCCGTTGATCTCGTGCCTGACTGCAATGTTCTTCAAAAAGCTCTCGGCGGCGGGTTCGGCCGAACATTTGAATGAAGATAGAATAGACCCGGTGTCATCCTCTTTCTTTTCTGCGACAAGATCACAAAGTTTGTAAAGGAAGGGCTCACTCAGAACAATCCCTCTTCCTTCTCTCCGTGTTCTCCTTCATTATCCTTCTTCCGTCTTCAAGCTCCTTCATCACATCGTACTTGGGTATGTAAGGTCCTCTGCGCTCTGCCGCTTCAAAAGCCTCCACAAGCTTCGCTGCTTTTTCGGGAGTATCGATCACCAGCATTTCGTAGAAAGATTCGATCGGCATGTTTTTTCCTCTGCCTTGATGATTGGTTCGGGTGGTATATACCCTTGCTGTATATAGTCTGTACAACCCTCATCCCCACTCTTTTGTCAAAAAGTGCGGTGTTTCTATATGTTGCAAGTTTCTGCTTAATCCTAACGGGACCAAAGTCACCGCATCTTCTCGATGCGCGCGAACGCCTCGCGGTACGCCTTGACCACAGCGTCCGGGTTCTTGGTCCTCATGAACCCTTCCCTCATGCATATCCCCGCCGTGTCCGAAGCGAGAACTTCCAAGAAAACATCCGGCAGGATGCCACCCGCCCCCACCACCGGAATGTCCACGGCGCCCAGCATGAATCTGAGCGTGGCTAGACCTTTCGCGTTCCTGCAGGATTTGCACGTGAGATCGAAGACATCCCTGAATATCAGTAGCGTCGCTCCCGCCCTTTCCGCCTCAGCCGCCTCCTTTTCGCTCCGAACGGTCGTCAATATCCGGTCGAACCCTTTCGGCTTCGATAACTTGAGATCTTGGAGGCTCAGGTGTATGCTCTTTGCCCCGATCTCCTTCGCAGCGTCCGCGAACTTGTCCGCGCAGAACTCCGTGCCGTTCTTTTTGCACTCGGCTATACAGAACAACGCCAATTCCTTGTATTCGGATGCTGACATGTCCCTTTCGGTGAGCATGATCATGTCCGGCTTTGCCTTTGCTATGAGGGCGACCTGCTCCCTAAACGGGAGCATCGACGTCTTTCTGTCGGTGGCGGATATTATCATGCCCGGTCAATCGCGTTATTCCTTATTTTATCCATTCGGCGTAACGGAGGAATGCGGATGCGATAAGAGCAGAGTCTGGGACATCCAAAAGAAAAGGAATAATAAAGTGTTTTGAAAGATTGTTTACGTGCTGCGAAGAACGATCTCGATGTTGACGCCGTCCGGCACCTGGATCCTCATGAGCTGCCTTAGGGCCCTCTCGTCGGCGTCCAGGTCGATGAGCCTCTTGTGGATGCGCATCTCCCATCGGTCCCACGTCTCGCTTCCCTCTCCGTCGGGGCTTTTCCTGCACGGGACTTTGAGCTTCTTTGTGGGAAGCGGGACCGGGCCGCGTATGTCCACGCCGGTCCTTTGGGATATCCCTTTTATCTGGGCGCAGACGCTGTCGACCTTTGCCGGGTCTGTGCCGCTCAGAGAGATTCTTGCGCGCTGAGACATTTTATCCCTTTAAATTAAAAGGACGAAGGCCTCAATTGGCCTTCTGAACCTCGATGCACATGCCGGCAGCGACGGTCTGTCCCATGTCGCGGATGGCGAACCTTCCGAGCGGGGGGAATTCTTTTGCTGTCTCTAGGACCATCGGCTTTGTGGGCTCGATCTTGACGACCGCGATGTCGCCGGTCTTCAGGAAGTCGGGGTGTTCCGCCTTCGCCTGGCCGGTCTTGGGGTCTATGGTCTTCACGAGCTCGACGAACCTGCACGCCACCTGGGCCGTGTGGCAGTGGAACACGGGTGTGTATCCGACCGTTATCACGGAGGGGTGGTTCAGGACGACGATCTGAGCGGTGAACTGCTTCGCGACCGACGGCGGGTTGTCCACCGGGCCGGCTACGTCTCCTCTCTTGACGTCGTTCTTCGCTACGCCGCGGACGTTGAATCCGACGTTGTCGCCGGGTCCCGCCTGGGGAAGCTGCTCGTGGTGCATCTCGATGGATTTTACCTCTCCGGGCACGTGGGAAGGCTCGAACATGATCTTCATGTTCGGCTTCAGTATGCCGGTCTCGATCCTTCCCACCGGGACCGTTCCGATACCGGTGATGGTGTAGACATCCTGGATAGGCATCCTGAGGGGCTTGTCCGTCTGTTTCTCCGGAACCTTCAGGGTGTCGAGGGCCTCGATGAACGTGGGTCCCTTGTACCACGGGGTGTTCGCGGATCTTGTTTTGATGTTGTCTCCGGCCATTGCGGAGACGGGTACGAAGTGGACCGCGTCGGTCTTGATGCCGACCATCTGCATGAGCTTGGTCATCGCGGAAACGGTCTCCTTATACTTTGCCTCGTCGTATTTCACCGCGTCCATCTTGTTGATGGCCACGATTATCTGTTTTACGCCGAGGGTCGTCGCGAGGAAGACGTGCTCTTTCGTTTGCGCCTGGGGCCCCTCGATCGCGGAGCAGGTGATGACCGCCGCGTCAGCCTGGGATGTTCCCGTGATCATGTTCTTGACGAAGTCGCGGTGGCCGGGGGCGTCGATGACGGTGAAGTAGTACTTGTCGGTGTAGAACCTCTTGTGCGCTACGTCGATGGTGACTCCTCTCTCCCTCTCCTCTTTCAGGCCGTCCATGACCCATGCGAAGTAGAAGGATCCTTTGCCTTTCTCCTCCGCCTCTTTCTTGTATTTCTCCACTAGGTGGGGCTCGATCGCACCGGTCTCCAGGAGGACCCTACCCGTCAGGGTGGACTTTCCGTGGTCGACGTGTCCGATGATGACTATGTTCATGTGCTCTTTGTCTGCCATTTTCATACCTCCTACTTTATAGGTCTGTTTTTCTGCGATAAGGTGTTTATATTTAAAGTTTACAGACCTGAGTAGTAGCGGGCGTCATACGGCTCGGGGTTGAGTCCCTTGCGGGTCCTTATCTCCGTGACGACCTTCTTCTGCAGCTCAGGCGGCAACTGTTTGAATCCAGCGTTCTCTGTGGACCAGAGCGCGCGGCCCTGCGTCGACCCGCGTATGTCCGAAGCGAATCCGAACATATCGGCCACGGGGCATTCGGCGGACACTGTCGAGTCTGCCCCGTCCTGCCCCATCTCCAGGATCGTTCCGCGGCGCTGGTTGATCAGGTTGACCGCTCCCCCCATGAAGTCCGGGGGAACGCTGATGAACACTTTCTGAATAGGCTCCAGGAGAACTCTCCCCGCCTCGCACATCGCGCCGTATACGCCGTCCCTCACCGCGGGGATGACCTGCGCCGGCCCTCTGTGTATCGTGTCTTCGTGGAGTTTCGCATCCATCAGTTTCACTTTCACTCCTGCGGCCTTCTCGTTCGCGAGGGGGGATTTCTGCATCGCCTCCTCGAAGGCCTGTTTTATCAGTTCCATTGTCTCGTGGAGGTATTGGATACCCTTTGTGTTGTCCAGAAGCATGTTGCTGTTCTTGAACATCACGATACCTTTCGCCTCCTCTTTCTCCAGACCGAGCTCCTCCAGCATCTTTGCCATGGCCTTCGGGTCCTTGATCTTCGCGTCGGGGTCTATCTCTCCTTTGCGGATCGCGTCCACCACCGTCTGCTCCAGGGGCTCCACCAGGAAGTAGAACTTGTTGTGCTTGTTGGGCGATTTCCCCTCGAAGGGGGTCTGGTTCTTTCCTTTTATACATTCCTGATAGACCACTATCGGCGGCGAGGATACGATCTCGACCTTCTGCTCGTTAACGATACGGTATTCCGTGATCTCGAGGTGGAGCTCGCCCATTCCGGACAGGAGGTGTTCTCCGGTCTCGGTGTTGATCTCGATGTTGAGCGAGGGGTCCGCTTTGGCGATCGTCCTGAGAACGTCCACCAACTTGGGCAGGTCCTTCATGTTCTTCGCCTCGATCGCTTTCGTAACGACCGGTTCGGAGTAGTGGGCCATCTTCTCGAATGGGTCCATCTCGGGCAGCGTGGATACCGTCGAACCCGCTATGGCGTCCTTGAGGCCGGTGACCGCCGCTATGTTGCCCGCGACCACTTCGTCCACCGTTATCCTGTCCGCGCCCACCATGAGCGCGACCGTCTGCACCCTCTGTACGTTAGGCATCCCCGCTATGTAGAGCGAGTCGCCTTTCTTTATCGTGCCTGAGAACAGCCTTCCGATCGCCACTTCGCCGGCGTGGGGGTCCATGATGATCTTGTTCACCATCATCGAGACGTCCCCGGCTTTTTCGCAGCCGAGCATCTGTTTCCCTATCGGCGAGCCTAGGTCGCCCTTCCAGATCGTGGGGATACGCAGCTTCTGCGCGTCCCTGGGATTCTGAATGTGCCTTATCGCCATCTCGAGCACCACTTCGTGGATCGGAGATTTCTTGGCAAGCTCTTTCTGGCCTCCCTCCTTCGCGCAGTACTCGAATATGTCGCTGAACGATATCTTGGACCTCTGCATGAACGTCGAGGATATTGCCCAGTTGTTGTAGGCCGACCCGAACGCCACCGTTCCGTCCTGTATGCTTACCTGCCACTGCTTGTTGAGCGGCGCGGGGAGGATGTCCATTATCTTCTGGTTGAACTCCGCCACCAGTTTGGAGAATTTGTTGATCATCATCTCCTTGGTCACCTGCTGCTCGACTATCATCCTGTCCACTTTGTTAATGAACAGAAGCGGCCTCACCCTTTCTTTCAGGGCCTGCCTTATGACCGTCTCGGTCTGGGGCATTATGCCTTCCACGGCGCAACAGAGTATGAACACTCCGTCAAGCGCCCTCATCGCCCTTGTGACGTCCCCTCCGACGTCCACGTGGCCGGGGGTGTCGATCAGGTTGATCAGGTATTCCTTCCCTTCGAATTTGTGGACCATCGACGCGCTTGCCGCGTTGATGGTTATGCCTCTCGCCGCCTCCTGCTCGTCATAGTCTAGAACGCACTGTTTCCCTGCGAGTTCGGACGACATCATCCCGGCCCCAGCTATGAGGTTGTCCGAGAATGTGGTCTTCCCGTGGTCGATGTGCGCCGCGGTGCCGATATTCCTGATGAATTCGGGAGTGACCATCAGTTCGGTCGCTCTTTTTATGTTATCCTCTTTACGTCCCATATCGTCACCCCGATCACCTGGCCGACTGCGCGACCCTCTCGATCTCTTCTTTCTTGGCGACCGCGAACGAGGTCATGTCGCCTTTCGCCGCAAGCATGAGCTCGTCGGCGAGACACTCGTAGATGGGCTTCTTGCTCTTCGAGGATGCCCTGACCACTCCGGTACAGACATTGCGTATGGCTATGTCGAGCCTCCTCTGCGGGGCTATGTCCACCGCTTTCGGCACGGATATGCCTCCGAACTGGAGCCTTGTCACTTCTTCGCGGGGTGCGGCGTTCTCCAGCCCCTCGATCATTATCTGAAGGGGGTTCTTCTTCGTCTTGGACGCGATGATGTCGAACGCCTGGGACACGGTCTTGTACGCCTTCATTTTCTTTCCGGTGTACTTCTCCGTCCTCATGATGTTGTTTATAAGTCTCTCGACTATGCTCAGTTTGGATTTGCCGAACCACCTGTTGGCGTGTTTTCCGCCCGAGTGTGGCACATTTGTGGGTGTTAGGTCTATGTATTTTGCCAAACCGCCATCGTGGATGATGACCTCGGACGTGTCGTATTTTCCGAATATGAGCGCTTTCTGAGTAACGATCTCTGACATTTGATTCACCTTACCGGCTTCTCGGTCCTTCCTCTGACCATTTCGTTGAGAGAGACGTTGTTGACCTTGATGACCTTGTAACGGACACCGGGGATGTCGCCGTAAGAACGGCCCATCCTCCCGCCGATGCCTTCAACGAGCACCTCGTCGTGCTCGTCGATGAAGTTGATGGCACCGTCGCCCACCGCGAAAGCCGTGATCTGACGTCCGTTCTTTATCAGCTGGACCTTTACGCACTTACGGATGGCGGAGTTGGGCTGCTTGGCCTCCACTCCCACCTTCTCAAGCACTATGCCGCGTGCCTGGGCCGATCCCTCCAGGGGGTCGGATTTCTCCCTAAGTTTCAGTACTCTTTTCTTATATCCACGGTCCAGCCAGCGGAACTTCTGCCTGTCCTCTCTCATCTTTCTTGCAGTGTATAGACCTCTACCCAAACGTTTCACCTCGTTCTTGAAGTATTTTGTGCGATTACCCTTATTATATTTAAAGCTCATGCAACTGTGCAGAGCCTCGCTCTGGAGTTGGCTAGCTCCATTACGTATATAACACCTTTTATAGCAAACTTTTCTATCAAATCAACAAACATCGTGAACACTAACGCTGGTGTTCGAAAACGCTCTTCGTTGTTAGTGTCCTCACGGATCTTGCGCCGGGCAGCTGTGCGAACGAGCCCGGCGTAAGTGTTCATAGTTAAGAAGCGGGACCTCCTGACATCAGCTAACGAGAACAGACGAATGCCTCAAAACCGTTCAGTCTCCAGATGTTGTCAAAGATCCACAGCAACATTACTTTCTGCTTTCGCTCTGCTGAGTATCCGAGCCGGCCTTACACATCCTGGATCTGTCGGGAACGAATCTGCCGTGCTCATCTCTGGGGGGCAGGATTATCTCCCGGGGCCCCTTATATTTCTCTGAGGCGCGTTGCGGCCCCTCGGTAGGGGGGGGGGTCGGTCTTTTTTTGAATAATCCTCTTAAACCCATATCATCACCACACGGATTATCATGAACACAATTCCCGAAAAGAGTAATAAAATCATGTATCCTTATTCTTTTTCTAAAGATGTAATTATTGTCGGACACAGCGTGTCCCGGCTAAATCTTTATAAGCAAGTCATGAATAGGCACTGTCGGGCGAGAAGATGGCGGACGACGAGTATTTGGCTTTACTGAAAAGGGCGAAGGAAGTCCTTCCCGAGACGATCGAGAACCACGAGAGGTTCGAACTTCCGGAGCTGGATATACTGCAGGAAGGGAAGATCACGGTGTTCAGGAACTACATCGACGTAACGGACAAGCTCAGAAGGGACCCGCAGCACCTGCTGCAGTTCCTGCTGAGAGAGCTGGGCACCCCCGGCAGCGTAGAGGGGAGAAGAGTGGTCTTCAAGGCGAAGATCTCCCCGTCCTCCATCAACGAGAAGATACAGACATACACCGAAACATACGTCATCTGTTCGGAATGCGGACTCCCAGACACAAAAATGATCAAAGAGGACCGCACGCTCATACTCGAATGCGAAGCTTGCGGCGCAAGAAGGTCCATCAACGTCAGGAAAGCTGCCAAATCGGACGCCCAGAACGTTCTCAGGGTGGGGGACACCATCGAGATCTTCATATCGGAGGTCGGCAAGAAAGGGGACGGCGTGGGAAAACACCTGGAATATGCTGTGGTCGTTCCCGGTACTTCGAAAGGGAACACCGTGAACGTCAAGATAACCAACATTTCGGGGAAGACCGCTTTCGGGGCGATCGTCACAGAAAGGCCCGAGCGATGATCGGCTGCTGACATGAGATATTTTGTGGAATCCTACGGCTGCACGATGAATTACGGAGAGGGCGGCCGGCTCTCCGAGGATATGTCGGCCATGGGGCACGAGGCCGTCCCCTGCGCCGAATCCGCCGACATAGTGATACTCAACACCTGCACGGTGGTCGACACCACCGAGAAGAAGATGATACGCCGGATGTCCGAGCTCAGGAAGGCCGGGAAGGAGGTCGTCGTCACCGGCTGCATGGCGAAGGTCCAGGCGAACCGCATCATGATCCGGCTGCCGGATCCGCTGATCATCCCCCCGGACCGTTATTCGGAATTCTCCGCGGAGATCGAGGAGAGGTACGGCCGGGGCGGATGCTGCGAGACAGGGACGCACCTGACCAACATTCTTCCCATAGCGCAAGGCTGTCTCGGCGATTGTACGTACTGCATCACAAAATTGGCAAGAGGGAGATTGTCCAGCTACGATCCGGACATTCTCGTCTCGAAATTCGATTCCATCATCGCGGACGGCGCAAAAGAGATACTGATCACCGCGCAGGACACGGGATGCTACGGGGCCGATATAGGCACCGACCTCCCTTCCCTGCTGGGAAGGATGCTGGAAAGCGATGCGGAATTCAGGATAAGGATTGGGATGATGAACCCGGACAGCCTGATGCCCATCGCTGACCGTTTGATGGGGATCATGAAGGACCCCCGTGTCTACAAATTCCTTCATATCCCGGTCCAGAGCGGCAGCGACGCCGTCCTTAAAAGGATGAACCGATCGTATTCGGCGGGGGACTTCCTCGGCCTGGTGGAAAAGGTCCGTTCCGGTTGTCCGGGGTTAAGCATCTCCACCGACCTGATGTCCGGGTTCCCCGGCGAGACGGACAAGGATCATAGGATGAGTCTCGGTCTCGTCGAGGCCCTGAAAGCGGATACGGTGAACATAACAAGGTTCTCGCCGAGGCCTGGAACGGAGGCGGCGCTGATGGAGAGCGTCCACGGACGTATCTCTAAGGACAGGTCGGCCGAACTCACCGAGACGAAGAACCGCGTGGAGTACGAGAACAACAGGATGGTTGTGGGGAGGGTGGAAAAAGCGCTCATCACCGAAACCGGAAAGGAAAGCACGATGATCGCAAGAACAGACAACTACCGTCCGGTGGCCGTCCCGTCCCGCCTTCCCGTCGGTTCTTTCGTCAGCGTCGAGATAACAGGATGCGAGCCCACCTATCTCCTCGGAAGGGTGCTGGATAGCCGACGCTGAACTATGCGCGTGGAAAAGAATGGAAGGTTTTGCGTCCCCGGATGCGGGCGGCGCCTAGACGCGGTCGAAAGGGGATCTTTTTCCGAATAAAATAAATTATAGGACTGCCTACTTTTTTTATGGAGAAGATATACAAACCAAATATGGGATGGGTCTTTTGGGCGCATCTGATCCTGATCCTGGTGGTCATACTGCCACTGATGGCGGTGCTGATGATCTTGGGTTCCCCCGGAGGGCTGCTCATACCGATCCTGCTTATACTTCTAGTGGTGGTGATCGTTTCTATGCTGGTGGTGTACAAAACGATGTACATCATGGATGATGAGAAAATAACGGTCCAGGGAGTTTTCAAGAAGCGCGAGATACCGTACGGAACGGTGACCAAGATAATCAATACCGACAAGGGCCTGCCGAGCGGCGAGGGCATCCTCGTCCTGTCGCCGGACCGGATAGTGATACTCTACGGCGAGAATGTCAAGGTGTCGTTATCCCCCTTGGACAAGCCGGACGCCCTCGGCGCTCTGAGGTCCTACTGCCCGAACGCGGAATATGAAGAGGACCTTAAGGCCGAGAAAGCTAGCGCGGAGACGGAAGCCGACGTCCCGGAGAACGGCGAGGTCCCGGACACGGAAGAGGACACAACGAACTCTGAAGAAGAGGAACAGGAAGAAACAAGCGAGTGAAGGAAGGTAGTCCCGGGCGGATTCGAACCACCGTCGCCGGCTCCAAAGGCCAGCATGATTGACCACTACACCACGGGACTGTGACCTTACCGATAACTTTCATTTATTTAACATTCATCCGCGCCGTCCCCGGGGCGGCGCGGTCTTTTCTTATCCGTCTTGACATTCCGCCGCTTTTTGCAGATAACTACAAATACTATGTCACGTGTTAGCACGTAGCACGGTGATGAAAAATGTTCGGAAAGAACATCAGATTAGAAAGGATAATAGACAGAGAAACGGGGAACGCGGTGGTGGTGCCGCTGGACCACGGGATATCGATCGGCCCGATAAACGGCCTGATAGACATGAAGACCACAGTGAACGCGGTGAGCGGGGGCGGGGCGACCGCCGTCCTTATGCAGAAAGGACTCGTCCCTTACGGCCACAGAACAACGGGGAACGACGTCGGCCTGATACTCCATCTGTCCGCGTCCACGAACATAGGGTCCACCTCCGACTCCAAAGTGTTGGTGTCGAATGTGGAAGAGGGTCTCAAGCTGGGCGCGGACGCCGTGTCCATACATGTGAACCTCGGCGCGGAAAGCGAGCCGCAGATGTTGTCAGATATGGGCAAGGTCTCAAGGGATTGCACCGAATGGGGAATGCCGCTCCTGGTCATGGCATACGCCAGGGGGCCGACGGTCAAGGACCCCTTCGACCCCCAGGTCGTGGCGCACTGCGCGAGGGCCGCGATGGAGCTGGGCGCGGACCTTATCAAGGTAAGCTACACCGGAGACATAGATTCGTTCAGAGATGTTGTGAAGGGCGCGCTTGCGCCGGTGCTCATAGCCGGCGGCCCTAAAATGAACTCCGACCTAGAGATATTGAACATGGTGCACGACTCCATCGAGGCTGGTGGAAGGGGAGTATCCATCGGAAGGAACATATTCCAGCACAAGAATCCCCGAGCGATGACCGAGGCCATATCCGGGATCGTCTTGAAAGGGATGACCGCGGAAGAGGCCTCTAAGCTCCTTAAGTGATGAATATGAAAGAGATATGGATGAGGGCGGACGCCCCCGACGACGCCGGCAAGAGAAAAGAGATGCTGTTATCCGGGCTGGAATGCGGGATAGGTACGTTCATCGTCCGTCCGGGCGATGAAAAGTTCGCATCCCTCGGGAAGGTGGACCTCATCATAAACAGGGACGGCATGCTCTCCGGTGGCCGGACCGGCAGGATGGTCGGCATCTCGTCCCCGAAGGACCAGGACGCCGCCATGGGCCTCTGCGGTATGGAAGATGTTCTGGTGGTCTCCACCGGGGACTGGTCGGTGATACCCTTCGAGAATCTCATCGCCGCATCGGCCGGGAGAACGAAGATAATGGCGTGCGTCTCGTCCCGGGAGGACGCAGTGCTGTGCGGGAACATCCTCGAGAAAGGGACCGACGGCATCGTGATCGACGCGGACGACGGGGATGCCGTCAGGGATATCATGAAGGACGCGAAGATAACGCCGGGCCTGGGACTCACCGCCATCAAGGTCGTCGGCGTTAGGAACATACAGACGGGCGACCGCATCTGCATAGACACCTGTTCGACGATGGTCCCCGGCGAAGGTATGCTCATCGGGTCCCAATCATCCTGTTTATTCCTTGTGCAGTCGGAGAGCGAGGAGAGCGGGTATGTGGCGGCGCGGCCGTTCAGAGTGAACGCCGGCGCGGTTCACGCATACATAATGGTGCCGGACGGAAGAACGAGGTACCTTTCGGAGCTGCGGGCGGGGGACGACGTCCTTATCGTAGGCCGCGGCGGGGAGGCGAAGACCGCGTCCATAGGAAGATGCAAAGCGGAGGTCAGACCGATGCTCATCGTCACCGCCGCGCACAACGGCGTCGAGTACACAACGATCCTCCAGAACGCGGAGACGGTCAAACTCGTCACCCCAAATGGTTCGGTCTCCGTCAGCGAGCTCAAGAACGGGGACGAGGTGCTGGTCCGTCTTACGGACGGCGGAAGGCATTTCGGAATGGCCGTGGACGAGAAGATCAAGGAGAACTGATGCGGCCATGAGGGATCTGGAACAGCTTAGGAACGAGATAGAGGAGCTGGACGCCCGGATCATAGAGTTAATGGTCCGGCGCAACGACACGGCCAAGGAGATAGGCGCCCTGAAGAACCGCCTTGGAATACCTCTCAGGAACACGGACGTCGAGAAGAAGGTGATCGAAAGATACCGCAGGATGTCCGAGAACACGTCGCTTCCTCCGGATGTGTCCGAGGCCATATGCAGAGCGCTGATAGAAAGCTCCGTGGAACTCCAATCCGCACTCCTGAAAAAAAGGTGCGGGAAGAAGGTCACCATCATCGGCGGCACGGGCGGCATGGGGCGATGGCTTCAAAGATATCTCGGCGAAATGGGGGCGGACGTGAACGTCGTCAGCCGCTCCGTCGGACGGATGGAGGACGCGAAGGATTCCGACATCGTCATCATATCCGTACCGATCTCTAAGGTGGGATCGATGCTGAAAGAGGCGGACGCCATATGTAAAGAGGGCGCTTTGATCTTTGACATCTCGTCCGTGAAGTCCCCCTTCGCCGAATGCCTCAGGGAAATGGCAGGGCGCAGGAAGGTGTGTTCGGTGCACCATATGTTCGGCCCTTCTATCGGCTCGATGTTCGGTCGCAACGTAGTGATCTGCGACTGCGGGTGCGAAGAGGCCGTTTCCGAGGCCGCGGAGCTCTTCGATAACGAAGGATCCAATATAATATTCACAAGCATAGAGAGACACGACGAAGTGACGGCTTACGTCCTAGCGTTGGCACATGCTTCGAACATCGTGTTCTTCACCGCTCTCAGGGAGAGCGGCATACCCTTCGGCGAGCTTAACAAGATCGCCTCGACCACGTTCAGGAAGTGCCTGAGCACTTGCATCCCCGTATCGGAGGAGAACGCCCCCCTCTATCATGAGATACAGCGCCTGAACGACAATGCCGAAAGCATGTGGGACGTTTACGAAAAAGCTTTGAAAGAAGTGAAAGAGGCCTCGCTTTCAAAGGACCCCGAAAGATTCGTCGAACTAATGGACAAAGGAAAGGAATATCTGAGGGAGGACCGGCGGTGATGCCGACGACCCTCTGTCGGCCTCGCTGAGGCCGTTCGGAGCCTCAGTCCAGTTTTATCTTCTCCTTCACCGCCGCCTTCGGATGAACATCCAGACTGCTGCGGTATTCGATCCGGTCTGCGGTGCAGTCCTTCCCGATCACGACCTTGTCTCCGCGGACGACCTTTATCTTGGACCTCTCGATATCGATCTCGTCGCCTTCCACCAGATCCGCGCGGAAGTACCCCGCGCCTTTGCTGTGCCGTATGACTATCCTGCCTCCCACGGCCTCTTTGATCTTGGACGAGCCGTGGAGTTTCAGATCTAGCGAACCTATGTTCAGCGTCCCGCCCACGGAAAGGGAGCCGTTCAATCTTGCGTTCTCAGATGTCATGTCCCCCGCCACGGTCAGACGGCCGTCGAGGTCTATGTCCTCGGCGTCCATATCCCCGGATATCCTGCAAACGCCGTCGATGTCCGCCTTCCCGCTTATGCGCAGGCTCCCGTTCATCCGGCATGAACCGTTCATTTCCAGCGTGCTGCAGGTCAGGTCGCCTTTCACAGACAATATCCCGTCGACCCTCACTGCCCCGAATGTGCCTCCGGACATGCTGCTCTTTCCTTTCATTTCAAAATCATTCATGGTCTTCCTCTCCTCTCTTTGATGCGATATCCGCCTTGAACGCCGCGGCGGCCCGCGGCATGTTCATTTCGAAAACAAGTTTGGACGATATGTCGAACGACGACTTGGATGGATCGAACAGCACGACGCAGAACGCGACCCCCTGTTTCCTGTAGAGTCTGACGGTGCTCCGGCGAAGCGTCTCCCGGTCCTCCGTCGCGGTCATGTTCCGGATCACTGTTCCAGCATCCTCGGTGGACAGGTCGCCGCCGTCCAGGGAACGGCCGACCGAATACGCCATGAGCGCTCCGTCGAAATCCGCCGCTCCGGGGAAGAAGGGCTCCGCCGCGGACCTTGCGGCCTCAGATATCATGCCGAGACCTTTCATCTCGTCCAGCGTTATGCTTATGTCCAAAGGCGCGCCGGAGAGTATCTTCGCCAGGCCGTCGAGGGATACCTCCTCCTTGCTGTTCATTATGCTGTCAACCCTCTCCAGTATCAGGTCCCGCGGGAAGAATGTCTCCTGTCCGGTGTGCGTCGACCTTCTGACGAACCACTCGTCGGGTATCAGCCGTTTCCTTTTCCAGCGGTACAGCGTGCCGTACGATATACCTTTGAGTTCCAGCAGCTCCTTCTTAGATATCAGTTCCTCGTCCATTGTTTTCTCCGTGAGTAACGTAACATTGTTACGCTGATTATATGATATCTATCTTCGTTTATAAATGTTTCTGATATTTGCATAACATTGTTACTCTATAGCTCCACATTCAAGATGCGGATGCGCAGAAATTATCGTTTGCGGCTGTTTGAAGGGATAAGAAAGAGAGGTCGGAAAGGGACCGATAAAAGATGCGGATGACGTTCGATGCTACGTTTAGTGCATGGTAAGCTGCCTTCGGAATTGCGGGAAAATCACTTTTAACTGATTTTCCTTGCAATAGTTTACGCTTGTTTGTTTTGTTTGAGGGTGGGGCTGAGCCCCACCCTGCGTAGGAGGTGATCCATCTGCAGGTTCCCCTACAGATACCTTGTTACGACTTAACCTTCCTTGCTAAATCTCAGTTCGACAACCTTAATTAGAGGCAGCCTCACTGAAACCCAACTCGGATGGTTTGACGGGCGGTGTGTGCAAGGAGCAGGGGCATATTCACCGCGAGTTGTTGATTCGCGATTACTACGGAATCCAGCTTCATGAGGGTGAGTTACAACCCTCAATCCGAACTACGGACGGGTTTCGAGATTGCCTTCACCTTTCGGTGTCGGAGCCCATTGTCCCGCCCTTTGTAGCGCGCGTGTAGCCCAGGAGATTCGGGGCATACTGACCTACCGTTGACCTCTCCTTCCTCTGACTTAGCGCCAGCGGTCCCAATAGTGTGCCTCCACCCCGGAGGATGAAGTAGCAACTATTGGTGAGGGTCTCGTTCGTTATCTCACTTAAGAGAACGCCTTACGGTACGAACTGACGACGGCCATGCACCACCTCTCTGAAAATCTAGCAAAGTCATTAGCCTGGCTTTCATGTAACAGTCTCCCCTGGTGAGTTTTCCGGTGTTGAATCCAATTAAACCGCACGCTCCTCCCGTTGCGGTGCTCCCCCGCCAATTCCTTTAAGTTTCATCCTTGCGGACGTACTCCCCAAGTAGCAGACTTAACAACTTCTCTCCGGCACTGAATACCCCCGAAGGGTCTCCAACACCAAGTCTGCAGCGTTTACACCCTGGACTACCGGGGTATCTAATCCCGTTTGCGACCCAGGGCTTCGTCCCTCACCGTCGGATCCGTTCTAGCTAGACGCCTTCGCCACCGGTGGTCCTTCTAGGATTACAGGATTTTACCCCTACCCCAGAAGTACCTCTAGCCTCTCCCGGTCCCAAGTTTAACAGTCTCCTCGGAATTCGGAAAGTTAAGCTTCCCGATTTACCCAAGGATTTATTAAACCGGCTACGAACGTTTTAGACTCAATAATATCGACCACCACTTGGGCTGCAGGTATTACCGCGGCGGCTGGCACCCGTCTTACCCAGCCCTTATTCCTCCGGCTATCTATACAGGAGAAAAGCTAACACTAATGTGCTAGCACTAGGAATTCCCTCATCGGGGTTGCCCCCATTGTGAAGTTTTCGCGACTGCTGCGCCCCGTAGGGCCTGGATTCGTGTCTCAGAATCCAACTCTGGGCTCCCTCTCTCAAGGCCCATACCCGTCGTAGGCTAGTAGGTACGTTACACCCACTACTACCTGATAGGCCGCAGACCGATCCTTAGGCGCCGGAACTTTGGGCCATGGGTCATTCCAGATCCCATGACCTATGGAGTATTATCCTCAATTTCCCGAGATTATCCTCCTCCTAAGGGCACGTTGTCCACGTGTTACTGAGCAGTCCGCCGAGTCCATGACGACTCTCGACTCGCATGTCTTAATCGAATTCCTATAGCGGTGGCCGCCGGCAGGATCAACCGGAGTCAAATCCTTGTGACATTATCACGTCTTTGGATGGATGAAAGAAACTGGCAGTTTACCATGTTTCACCGCTGCTCCGTCGGACGGCTCACTCAATCGAATGTC
The DNA here is from genome assembly GCA_031283015.1 of Candidatus Methanoplasma sp. GTDB lineage: Archaea > Thermoplasmatota > Thermoplasmata > Methanomassiliicoccales > Methanomethylophilaceae > Methanoplasma. Next base: position 10,508 of record JAITCQ010000070.1, on the reverse strand, counting down.
CGTCTAACGGAACATTCGTAGCATCGAACGTCAGAATACAAGAGGACACGCCTTGCGGCGGAGATCTTGATTCTCCATCACTGCAACCCCTCTGGGGGGTCGCGTATTCCCCGTACTTCGGGGGACTATTTAAGCTTTTTTACCTGGGAGTTTACTTTCCCAGACAACAGGACCCAGTGTCAGAAACCACCCGTATTCCGGGCGCAATGGTTGAATCCCGCAGGACATGCGATACATGTATCATATATAAACATTTACACAAGGAGGTTTTTCCTGCGGCCCCCGCCGTCAGCGGTAAAGGTCCTCCAGACCGAACAGCATCAGATCTTTCCTTCCTTCGGCGTATTCCGTCAGGTCGTCGTCGAATCCCGACACGGAGAACAGCACGAACCTGCGGTTATTCGGGCCTTTGACGAAACCCGCAGCATCGGAAAGTCTGTTCAGCACGGAGAAATCGGTTTTACGGCGCCTGAATTTGCATTCGCACAGGAGAAGGACGCTGTTGCCCCCTTCCCGTATATCCACGGCAAGATCGATCTCACGATCCGCATATCCTCCGCGCCCCCACCATTTGCCGATATCCCTGCATACGAACTTCCTTTGAATGAACTCAGAGCATACATCCTCGAACGCCTGCCCGAAGAAAGAGTTGATATCCTGCTCCATTTCCGCATAGACCGCATCCGCATCCCCCGTTTTAAGCCGCGACCCGTACCTCCTCATCACGCTGAAATGAAGGCGGAGCATGTTGTCCTTTATCCGGAATATCGTGTCTTTCGGGGCATCCGCCATCGGTTTGATGCGTTCGACCATGCCGATGAACTCAAGCTCTCTCACGTACCTTCCGCACAAGGAATCGGATATCCTCATCTTCTCCGCCAGTTCTTTTATGGTCACGCTGCCTCCCGCCATGAATGTCAGCAGCGAGAGGTATGATGCGGATGGAGACAGTTCCCTTTGGATCAGGACCACCGCTTCATCGGAGAGGGGGGCGGGAGGCCCTATGAAACAATTTTTTATGCATTCTTCGAATGTGCCCCCGTCCATTATCTCGTGGTAATACGGGACCCCTCCGGCCGCCATGTACACTTTCAGAGCGTCCATGTCGGTCATGCCGGGATGGAATTTCCTGCAGTCGGTCAGCGACAGCGGGGGTATCTCCATACGCACGGGGAATCTGCCGAAAAGGGGGGCTTGGGAATCCTCGACCTCTTTTTTCATCGTCTGTATCGACGAACCGCAGATTATCAGAAATGTGTCCGTGCCTCTGAGGTCGTGGTCGATGAATTTCTGGAGGGCCGACGAGATGTAATCGCCGCATTTAGCAAGGAAAGGATACTCATCGAACACCAGCACGGTCCTTTCCTCGGAGCATATCCTCCGCAGCGCTTTCAGCGCATCCAGGAAATCCCTGAGCTCTCCGGGGTCCTCTCCTTTCATATCTGTTATCGCATCGCCGATCGCCCTGACGTTTGATGACTCTGTTCCTTCAAAGAACTGTATGTACAGTGTGCGCTTGCCCTTGCAGAACCGGCCGATGAGCGCGGTCTTGCCTATGCGCCTCCTGCCGTATATGGCGCAGGTCTGGCGTTTGCCGCTCGAATACATGCGCTCTAGGTAAGCCAATTCTTTCTCTCTTCCGATGAACGCATCCATATCTGGTCATTATCCCGAAAGTATATTAAGATGGCATTCACGAACTGTTTGGTTCGTGATAAAAAGTGACGAACCATTTGGTTCGTGAAGCACGTTTGAAGTTCTCAGCCAGATGAAACGAGATATGAGCATTGTCAATCTGATTATCATGCCGGAGGCTTACGGGACGGTGTGTTTTCGGGGACGGTGCGACACCGGGACACAAAAAGAATTACAGATTTTGTAATAAATTAAAATAATTATAAAAGTTGTAATTAGTTCTTTTATATGGTGGGTTCATCGGAAGAAAGAACCGAACCATGCCGGCGGGTGAGTTTGTCTATTCTGTCCTCTACGCGCATCCCTTTTAACAAAGAACATAGAACTTTTGATAGGAAAGATTAATAGAGATACTTGTCTTCGGTGGCGTTGTGTGGAGGTGGCCCAGCCTGGTAAGGCGATAGACTGCTAATCTATTGTCCGAAAGGACCCGGGGGTTCGAATCCCCCCCTTCACGCTCATTCTCACACTCCGCCCTTATGCTCCCAACGCCCGATGGACCAGGAGGAACGCCATATATAGGGGTTTATATTGTCCGGGGTCGTTATCTGTCGCATGGTCAAAGGAACGCTGGGCATCATCGGTTGTCCTATACTTGAGGATGAGATGATCTTTTCTCTGAGCAGCGAGAAGGATGAGAAGAAAGTGTACATCGTGGACACTCCTACCTCGCGCACCCTGAGGAAGAAATTGGAATCGAAAGGCGTTCCTTTCTCCGTGATTGACGAATGGGAGTTCAACAACGGCTATTCCGGGATAGATCGGGACAGCGGGTTCAACATCGTTCTGTACATGAACAACCTCGCCCTTCACAAAGAGCCGGAGTTCCTCCGCCGCACCCTGGAGGACCAGCTCAGGTTCTATCAGGGCCGTTTCGACGCTATCGCCCTTTATTACGGAATGTGCGGGAACGCCGGGTGGGACATCTCCAAATGGGCGTCCGAGAACCTTGGGATCCCGGTCTTCGTGTTCCGCGACGATAAGGACGAAGTGTGCGACGACTGCATAGGAGTGGCGGTGGGCGGGCATTCCAGATACTGCGACTTCGTCAGGAAGTACACGGGGATGTTCTTCGTCACGCCGGCGATAGCTGAGAACTGGGGCGATTATTCCAACGAGCTTAACTTCACAAAAGGCTTCGAGATCATGGGCATCAGCACCGTCAAGGAGGTCTTTGAGGTGTACGGGTACAAGAAAGCGGTGAGGATCGACACCGGCATAGGCATCGGAGGCGGGGAGCTGGACGAAGGGTGCAGGCGCTTCTCGGACATCACCGGGCTCGAATTCGTAACGGCCGCGCCGGGATCCGTGGACCTGTATCCCACCGAAAGGATCTACAGGGATGCGAAAGGCGCCTTGGGAAGCTGATCCGCCGGCGGGCGGTGAAAGATTAATGTATACTTCACTGCATTAGAGCGATCCGATGAAATTTCTAGTTGTCTCGGACATACACGGGAACCTCTCCGCAACGGAATGGATTAACTCCGCGGCGGAGCGGGAGAATGCGGACTGCGTTCTGGCCTTGGGCGACATAACGGATTTCGGCCCGAACGATGTCGCGGAAAGGATACTCGGTCCGGTCAAAAAGGACGTTTATGCCATACCCGGGAACTGCGACCCCCTCGACCTTCCGGAATTCGTATCCGAATTCACAACGGACATGCACGGAAGGACAACAGAGCTCGGCGGGTTCCATATCGCGGGGCTTGGAGGATCGAACCCCACCATCTTCAACACCCCCTTCGAGCTGGACGAGGACACCATATACAACATGCTCAGGCCGATATCCCGGGAAGGGATGATCCTGATGGTCCACGCCCCGGCGTACGGGATCAATGATATGATCCCTTCCGGACTGCATGTGGGGAGCACCTCAATATTAAAGATAGTGGAGGAGTTCAGACCGATACTTGTGCTCAGCGGGCACATCCACGAGGACTACGGAATAAAGCACATCGACGGGACGACGTTCGTCAACCCCGGGCCGGCGAAGGATGGGATGTACGCTGTGGTCGAGGCGGACGGCGGCGCGGTGAAAGCGATGCTTTACACTGTGTCAGATTAACATACGATCAATCCACTGGAATAGCGGGCGGCACGCATAATGATGTTTTCACTGCGGTGAGATCTGTTCTGCCTTCGGCGTACTTATTTAGGATTTGACCATACCCTACTATCATGGGGCATAACGATACGGTGCGCAGTCTTTCATTCGGAGAGTTGCGGGGCATAGTCGCACCTATCGCAAAAAAGTACGGCATGATCAGAGTGTACCTCTTCGGTTCCCGGGCGCGCGGAGACAATAACGAGGAAAGCGATTTTGATTTCTGCGTTGTGATATATTCCCCCTTTGGAAACGGTTTGCAGGAACATCCTTGACAATCCTGACGATTCTTGACGGGGGATTGAAAAAAGGTTTATATACAGAACCGTAATTGGCAGACCGATTAAAATGGCATTGTGGCAGGGAAAGTCTAGGAGAAAGCCTACCGGAGGCAGGCGCGTCTTCAGCAGAGGCAAGAGGAAATTCGAGATCAGCAGGGAGAAACAGTTCACAAAGATCGGAAAGCAATCCCTGAAACACTACGTCGGACGCGGCGGGGCGAACATGAAGACATGTCTGCTCCTTGCGGATTACGCGAACGTGGTGGACAAGAAGACCAACACTATCCAGAAAGCAAAGATCCTCAACGTTACGGTCAACCCTGCAGACCCCAACTACGTTCAGCGCAACATCATCAACAAAGGCGCAAGGATCAAGACGGAACTGGGAGACGCCATCGTCACGTCCAGGCCCGGGCAGGACGGCGCGATCAACGCCGTTCTCGTGCAGAACTGAACGCGGACATCCGCGTTCTTCCCTTAGCAACTTCTTTAACTCTTTTCCGTATTATCGGTTGTGATTAACATGGCATACGACGAGGATACCGCGATCACGATATGGCCGGAATATTTCGACGTCACCAGGACCAGGGCGATGGGCAGGAGACTTCCCAAGAAGCTTTGCGTTAAGGATCCCGACATCGACATAATAGCCAAAGGCGCGCTGATCTTGGACCTGGAGTACGAAGTGCGGGAGAATGCGGCGTACCCTTCGAACTGGGCGGCCAAACGCGGCTGCGTCAAGGTCGAAAGAGGCAAGATCCCCAAGACCAAACTCCTGCCGAAGATCGCGGAGATACTCATCAAGAACCAGAAGAAATGATCACTTCTCTCGATTCTTCGGTCATAGACGCCAATTCCGAGGCTATGGGCGTAGGCATACCGTTCCTGATGGAGAACGCCGGCAAGGCGATCGCGTCGGTCCTGTCGGAAAGGTTCCGGGGAAAGAGGATAGCGTTCGTATGCGGGAGCGGCAACAACGGCGGCGACGGGATCACCGCCGCTAAAATGACCGACGCCCATAACACGACCGTCTACCTTCTGAGACCATCGGGCTCGATAAGATCGGATCTTATCAGAAAGGCCCTGTCGGAATTAAAGTGCCAGGTGAAGGATTTCTCGGAGTTCGATGAGGATGGGCACGACGTCATCGCCGACTGTGCGTTGGGCACGGGGATGTCAGGGGAAGTGAGACCTCCCTATGACGCATTTATTAAAATCGCAAACAGATTCAAGGGGTGCGTGGTGTCAGTGGACGTGCCGTCCGGTCTGGGAACGACGCTTTCCGTTAAAGCCGATATGACGATAACGTTCCATGACACCAAAGAGGGAATGAATAGTGAGAACTCGGGGGAGATCATCGTGAAGGACATAGGCATTCCGAAAGAGGCGTACGACAACGTGGGTCCCGGCGATATGTTGAGATATCCCATACCGCAGAAGGACAGCCATAAGGGTTCCAACGGAAGACTGCTGATCATCGGCGGCGGGCCGTATTACGGCGCGCCGGCGATGTCCGCGCTTGCCGCGCTGAGAACGGGGGCAGACATCGTAAGGCTTGCTGTCCCTGAGAATTGTTCGTCGATAATCGCGGGGTTCTCCCCTGTCCTGATGATCACGGAACTTTCCGGCAACTCAGTGAACAAAGAACACTCAGATCTGTTGCTGGTACTGTCGGAAAAGTATGATGCCGTGCTCATAGGGCCCGGCATCGGGACCTCTGAGGACACGGTCGAAACGGTAAGATGTTTCGTCAGATCGTGCAAGGTCCCCGTCGTCGTGGACGCCGACGGACTCACCGCTCTCGGGAAGGATTTCGTATCCCAAGGAAGGACAATACTCACCCCGCATCTCAGAGAATTCGAGATGCTCGGCGGCGATCCGGGAGACATCGGGAACTCCGTCAAAACTCTGGCCCGGAAAACGAGCTCCGTGGTCTTGCTGAAAGGCATGGTCGACACGATCTCCAATGGAGAAAAGACAAGATACAACACCACCGGCACCCCGGGCATGACCGGCGCCGGTACCGGGGACGTCCTGGCCGGCATCGTTGCGGGACTCCTTTCCAAGAGCATGACGTGCTTCGACGCGGCAGCGGTAGGCGCTTTCATCTCCGGCAAGGCCGGAGAATACGCCTTTGAAGAAAGATCGTACGGGCTGATCGCGACGGACGTCATAGAAAAGATACCGAAAGTCCTCAAAGAGTACCTAAGGGGATGAGATGGATCTCCAGCCAGTTCACGGTATTCCCGCACTCAGAGCAGACGAGTACCTAGTGATCGGAGATCTCCACATAGGGATAGAATCACACCTGAGATCGAAAGGATTCCATCTCACGTCGAGAACGGACGATATGTTCGATTCCGTGATCAAAGCCGCGGAGGGCTCCGCAACCCGGCTCATAGTCCTCGGCGACGTCAAGGATTCCGTTCCGGGATCGACGAAGCAGGAGTACCGTGAGATCCCGATGTTCTTCGAAAGGCTGCTAGATCGGTTCGACACGGTGGACGTCGTGAGAGGGAATCACGATACGAACATCGAGGAGTTCCTTCCCCCTCAAGTAAAGATGAGACCCGCGTCCGGCATGAAGATAGAGAACGTGGGTCTGGCGCACGGGCACACCTGGCCGTCCGCGGAGGTCATGAGGTCGGAGACACTGATCATGGCCCACGACCACCCGGCGGTCATGTTCAGGGACGGGGTCGGAAGGCAGGTGAACGAACCGTGCTGGGTCCGAGGAAGGTTCAGAGATGCTCCCTCCGAAAGATACGAGACGGTCCCGGAGAACTTCATCATCATTCCCGCGTTCAACAGGATGCTCGGAGGATCCCCGGTGAACATAACCGGCGAGCCGCTGCTCGGTCCGGTGATGGGCGGGGACATGCTTGATATCGAGAACGCCACCGTTCACCTGCTTGACGGCGTCAATCTCGGGAGACTTTCCGGATTGATGATCGCGGGCGGCAACCGTCAGAGATGGGGGCGGAGGATCAGGCAGGAACCGCTGTGAACCTCGTTTTCATTTTTGGTTATTGCTCCGGTTAAAAAAGCACTTCTGAAAATTATAAAAAATATTCATGAAAATTCACTAAATTTAGATAACCCAGATCACAATAATCTCAACAAAGGTCAAAGCAATCCGGCTTCTTTTCTAAACCCCTCGAATTCGAGGGGTTTGAAATCGGGATGTCCTCGGCTCAGAGAGAATAAAAACTTAAAGGGGTTAAATAAAGAGGGGTCTCCCCCTCTGTTTGACCTTACAGGTTCCTTGAGATCGTGTCGTACACCGAGCCGTCGGAGTTCTTTATCACAGCTTTCAAAGGCATCTGCCCGGGCAGGCTGTGTGTGGCGCAGGAGTTGCATGGGTCGTACACCCTGAACGCCATCTCCACCATGTTCAGAAGACCCGGCGATATCTCGTAGTTCTTTATGAGGGCTTTCGCGATCTTCGCGGTGTCGACGTTCATCGGACCGTTGTTGTTCGTTGTTCCGACAACAAGGTTGCACGCCGTCACGATGCCGTTCTCGTCGCAGGTGTAGTCGTGGGTGAGGGTTCCTCTCGGAGCCTCCACGCACCCTACTCCGCGTCCTCCGGCCACGACGTCCTTCTGCTTTATGTTCGGGTCCGTCACATTGGGGTTGTACGCGTCCTCGTGCACCTTCTCGGCGGCGTAGATCATCTCGATGATCCTTGCCCAGTGGGTCGCGAGGTTGAAGTGCACAGGTCCCTCCACGCCGAGGCTCTTGAAGGTCGCCTTGAACTCCTCGAACGCGGCCTGCGCTTTCGGGGTGGATATGCTGTCGGAGACGTTCAGCCTTCCGAGCGGCGATGCGCGGTACAGTCCGTTCTCAATGCCCGCGAACAGTCCCTTGTACCCGGGTTTCCTCAGGTACGGGAACTTCTCGTAGGACCACGGCTCGACCGCTTCCCCGATGTGGTCGAGGTAGTCGAAGGTGTTGTACTTGTCCACTTCCTTCCCTTTCGGGTCGACGACCCTCACGGGTCCGTCGTGGAACTCAAGCTGGTTCTTGGAGTTCACCAGGCCCATGTTGTACAGCTCGCTGTAGTAAAGGTCCGGATTCTTGATTATGTCCAAGTATTCCTTGTTCTCGAGAACTACGCTCTTGAACACACCGAGCGATGTCATGGAGAATGCGACGAGGTTGTCGGCGTATCCCTGGATCTCTTTCGCTTCGTCTTTGTTCACGGCCTTGCTGACGCCGCCGGGCACGCCCATCACTGGGTGTGTCGGCTTTCCGCCGATTATGGCCTGGATCCTCTGCGCTTCCGCGCGTGCTTTTATCACGGCGGAACCAAGTTCCAATCCGACGCGGGCGACCACGCCAAGAACGTTCCTCTCCGCGGCCGGCGCGGCCGGCCCGCAGACGAAGTCCGGCGCCGCCAGGGCATAGAAGTGCGCTATGTGGCTGTGCACGAAGTGCGCGTGGTAGAAGAGGTCCCTGAGCAGGAACGCCGCTTCCGTCGGCTTCGTGTTGTAACATCCGTCGATCGCTTTCGTGGAGGCCATGTGGTGCGCTCCGGGACAAACGCCGCAAAGCCTTGCGGTGATCTGGTTGAGCTCCACCACTTTTCGGCCAATGCAGAATCTCTCGAATCCCCTGACCTCCGGCACCTGCCAGTACGCGTTGCTGACGTTGCCGGAGTCGTCGAGGAATATCTCTATCTTTCCGTGACCCTCAAGACGCGTTATAGGGTCAATGGTCACCCTGTTAGAGGTGGCCTTCTTTTTGTCGTCCCATATTACGGGGCCTGTCATTTTACTTACCTCCTTTTTCGGAAACCGATCTCTTGATCAGAGACTTACCCATTGTGAACGCGTAGAAGTAACCAAGCGGGTCTTTGACCGTCGACATTATGTCCACGATCGCCTCCTCCTCTATGGTCGCGTCGTCATCCAGCACCGGGAACATCGAAGCTATCGCGGTAAGCGCGCTCGCTCCCTGCTCCTGGACGGCTGCGGTGGGTCCGTAGCATCCGCGGCAGGGCTGTCCCACTCTCGTGCACCTTGCGTTGCATCCTCCCACGGTCGCGGGCCCGAGGCAGAGTGTGCCCTGGTCCATCAGGCACAGGTCCGGGTCCACGTCGATCTGGTGGGGTTCCACGATCTTCGTTATCCTTCTGTGCTCTTTGCGCCTCGGGCACTGCTCGCACAGCGTCTTGGTGACGATACCGACGACAGTTCCCTTGGGAGGGAGCGCGACGCCGTTGTACAGCAGGTCCGCGACCGCCTTCAGCAAGTGGGAGATAGACTCCTGCAGCGGCGGGCATCCCGGAATGTAGTAATCCACATCGATGACTTGATCGAGCGTCTTCACGGTGTCGTACAGCACCGGGAGCGTGAGTTTGCCCTCCGGTGCGCCGAACTCGGTCTGCGGGATCACGGGTGATCCGGCGTGGTAGTCGGCCTGGAAGTTCGCCGTCGTGGGCGTCTTCTTGTACACGTAGTCGAGTATCTCGTCCTTTCCGCCGGGGACCAGGTTGGCCAGGGCGGGGGATCCTCCGAAGCAGGCGCAGGTTCCGTAGCAGACCACTATGGCGGACTTCTTCCTCAGAAGTTTCACCATGTGCTCGTTCTCGGAGTTCCTGACCGCTCCCGATATGATCGAGACGGTTATCTCCCCGTCCTTCATCTCGGCGATGTCGTGCTCTTTACCGTCGGCGGCGATCGGCCACATGACGATGTTCGCCATATCGCCGATAGTGAGTATCCTCTCATTCACGTCGAGGAGCGAAACGTCGCATCCTCCGCATGCCGCCGCCCAATATATCGCAAGGTTGATCTTGCCGTTCGGGGGCGCTCCGGGGAGAAGTGCTCCCAGGTCCGCCGCTTTCAGCTGCGCCGCCTGGATCGACTCGGGTGTCTTCTCCGCGCATGCGGCCCCGGTCTTAGGTTTAGCGGAGGCGATGGGTTTGGCGACCGCCTGCTTAACATCCTTCGCGGCCTTCACGGCCACTTTCGGCGCTTCCTTGCTTTTGTTTCTGAATCTGTCGAAGAATGACATGATCACTCCTCCTGTTTCAGCGGGGTAGGGCCGAGTTCTTTGATGGTGGTGACGAACTCCGTCAGCGTCTTCTGGAACTTCTCGCCTTCGGAGGCCGAGACCCATTCGAGTTTCAGTCTCTTCGGATCGAATCCGTACTGCTCTAGCACCATCCTGATCAGCGCTATCCTTCTTCTCGCTCTGTAGTTTCCGCCGATGTAGTGGCAGTCCGCGGGGTGGCAGCCGAGCACGATCACTCCGTCCGCTCCCTTCGCCAGCGACCTGAGTATGAACTCCGGGTCCACTCTCGCCGAGCACATCGTCCTTATGATGCGGAAGTTCGGAGGCATCTGCAGCCTCGCCACTCCCGCCCCGTCCGCTCCGGCGTAGGAACACCAGTTGCAGCAGAACGCTACTATCTTAGGTTC
>JAITCQ010000009.1 GCA_031283015.1 Candidatus Methanoplasma sp. | reverse complement strand
GGTATCCCCGACGTCTGGTTGTCGAAGTACGTCGTCACGTGGTACTGCAGCAGCTCCCAGAGGTCCTCTACGATCAGCTGGGGCGCCCCGGCGTCGCGGTTCTCCCTCAGCCTCTGGTTAATCCTGAGCACGTCCACAAGCTTATGCGTGAGGTCGTCCTCCGATCTGTCCCCGGAATCCAGGGTGATCGACGGCCTGACCGTTACCGGCGGGACGGCGAGCGCCGTCAGGACCATCCATTCCGGTCTGCAGGTGGCCGGATCCATTCCCAGGGTCTTGAGGTCCTCGTCGGGTATGCGTTCCAGCCTCTCGCGCACCTCTTTCGGGGTGAGCTTGTGGTTGTCGTCCACCTCCCTGAACGTGGTGGGCTTGTCCAGCTTGATCTTTATCTGTTCGGTCCCGCAGTACGGGCACACACCTTTGTTGGAGGCGTCCTTCGCCGTCTCCTTTGAGAAGTTCTTCAGATCGATGGTGCCTCCTCCGAGGTCCTTCATCTCCGACATGTCGTCCCTGCGGGACTCTATCTGTTCCGCCGTAAGCATGATCCTCCCGCAGTTGCGGCAGGTGCTCTCCAGCATCAATTTTATATCTTTTATGAAGCCGACGTGTATGACGGGCATCGCCAGGTCTATATGGCCGAAGTGTCCCGGGCATTCGTCGACCTTGCATCCGCAGGTCTTGCATCTGAGTCCGGGTTCGATCACGCCCATGTGCGGGTCCATGAGACCCATCTCTATGGGGTATCCTTCGTCGTCATATGTGTCCGCAGTGATGATCTTCGTCGCGGACATCTTCCTTATCTCGTCCGGCGAGACGCAGGAGAATTTGATCGACCCTATCCTTTTCGTTATACCGCGCATCATGTCAGGTCCTCCAGCTGAAGTCTCATGGCAACACCCAGGGACAGAAGCTCGTCCATCAGCAGTTTGAATGCGTAAGACGTCTGAACTAAGTATATGCTCGAGTTGTTCTTGCACACGGGACAGTACAGCGACCCGTGCCTGTCCATTATGGCAATATGGCCGCACGCCAGGTTCCCGCAGATGTACTGCTGGGTCCCGTCGGACTCGTCCAGGAGACGGTCCTTGATCACCATCGCGGCGCCGTGGCCGATGAGACAGTCGCGTTCCATCTCCCCAAATCTGAGGCCTCCCTGTCTGGAACGTCCTTCCGTGGGCTGCCTCGTGAGTATCTGCACCGGGCCTCTCGAACGGACGTGCAACTTGCCGCTGACCATGTGGTGCAGCTTCTCGTAGAAGATCACACCGGTGTATACCTCGGTCTGGATCAGTCTTCCGGTCCTTCCGTCGTACATCGCCTCCTTGCCGTGCCTTCCGAAGCCGTTCTTGACCAGGGCGTCGCGTATCGCGCCCTCTCTTTCCCCGGAGAACGCCGTTCCGTCTATTATGCGGCCTTCCATCGCCCCTACTTTGCCCGCGATCATCTCCAGCACGTGCCCTATCGTCATACGGGAGGGTATGCCGTGGGGGTTGACCACAAGGTCCGGCGTGACCCCGTCCGCCGTGAACGGCATGTCGCACTGGTCCACCAGTCTTCCGATCACGCCTTTCTGTCCGAACCTTGAGCAGAACTTGTCGCCCAGTTCGGGTATCCTCTCATCCCTTACCTTGACGCGAACGAGTCTCGATCCGTTCTCGGACTCCGTTACCATCACAGAATCCACGAATCCCTTCTCCCCCGGCCTGACGGTGACCGACGTCTCCCTTCTTTTCTGAGGCGTCAGGAAGTCCGTCTCCTCTTCGAGGAATCTCGGCGGGGACGTCTTGCCTATCAGGACATCACTTCCCACCACCTCCGACTCGGGCGAGATCAGGCCGTCCTCTCCCAGGGACGCGTATGCGAAATCCGCGCGCGCTCCCATAATGTCCGGGGACGGGATCTCGAAGTGGTCCTCCTGCCCTCCGGGGTAGCGGCGCTCCTCCGCGCGGTACGACCTCATGAAAGTGGACCTTCCGAGGCCTCTTTCCACTGAGCTCTTGTTCATGACCAGCGCGTCTTCTATGTTATATCCGTGATATGAAAGGACCGCGACGCAGAAGTTCTGACCCGCCGGCCTGTGGTTGTATCCCATGAATTCCATGGTCTGGGTCTGCACCATCGGAACCTCCGGGTAGTGCATTATGTGCCCTCTCGTGTCCGGCCTGATGCGGTAGTTGGCGGCGGGTATCCCCAGCGCCTGTTTTGCCATTCCGGCTCCCATCGTCACACGCGGAGCGGAGTTGTGCTCGGGGTACGGGACTATCCCGGACGCCACGCCCAATATCACCATGGGGTCTATCTCCATGTGGGTGTGCGCCTTCGTTATCTTGACCGGGACCGTGAAGTCCCCGCCGCACCATTTGCATTTGAGGGCGGGTCCCTCTTCCTGTCCGGGATTGAGCCAGTCGACGTCCGTGGGGGACAGGGCGTGCTCGCAGTGCTCGCATCTCTTCGGAACGTCGTATGCGTCCACCAGAACGAGCGAATCCTCCTCTTCCTCGGCGTCTATCCATTCGATTATGCCTTCTTTGAAAAGGTTGTTCCACGTGACCTTGCCTTCGCGTATGCCTTCGATGTGTTTCCTGGTTATCATCGTCCTGCCGTCCTTCAGGATCAGCAGGGGGCGCCTGAGACGTCCCTCGTCGCAGTTGATGATCACTTCCTTCATCTCCTCATCGTGACGGATGTTGATGCAGTTCGACAGTATGCCGTATCTCCTGTGGTCCCTTATCTCGGACACCAGTTTCTCCGCGTCCCTGTGGGTCCCCACCAGGTCGCCGTTGATGTATACCCTTGTTCCCTCTTCTTTGACGTGCCCGAGACCGAGCTCCCTCAGTTTCCATTTCACTTCGGGCTCGGGATATCCTTCGGAGACGTCGATGATCAGCGCCACGTTCTTCACGAGACCGCAGTTCTGTCCCTCGGGGGTCTCCGACGGGCAGAGCCTCCCCCACTGAGTGGGGTGGAGGTCACGGGCCTCGAAATGAGGCTGGCTCCTGGTGAGCGAAGACGTCACCCTTCTGAGGTGCGACATCGCCGACATATTTGATGTCCTGTCGAGAAGCTGCGACACGCCTGCGCGGCCACCGACCCAGTTGCCCGTGGCCAGAGCGTGCAGCAGTTTGTGGGTGAGCAGGTCGGGCCTTATGGATGATGATATGTTAAGCTCGCTCTTTTTCCTTCCCCAGTTCCTCTCCAGCTGATATTTCAGATCCTTCATCAGGCTGCTGAAGCTCGTTCTGAACAGGTCCTCCATCAGATCGCCGGAGAGCTTCAGCCTCTTGTTGGCGTAGTGGTCCTTGTCGTCCTCTTTCCTCTTCTTGAGCGACAGCTCAAGCACGGAGCGGGCGATGCGCCCCAAGAAGATCGCCTTCTTCATGCGGTCGGTCTCCGTGTCTCCGAGGTGCGGAAGGAGCGAGCGGTCCAGTATGCTCTCCACTTTCTTTGTTCTGTATTCTTTCGCCTGTCCCGCCGCGAAGTTCCTTTCCAGGAACAGTATCGCGTCCTCCTTGGTATGATATCCGTTAGGGGGGAAGTTCTTCTTGTCCAGCGAGCTCTCTATGTTCGCGTAGACGATGTTCGCCATCGACTCGTCGGATACTATCGTATCATATATCTCCGCGTCCGACTCCATGCCCAGCGCTTTCATCAGGGCTATGAGCGGAATTGATCCCGAAGCTACGGGCACGGAGACCATCACCATGCCGTCCTTCTTTTTCTCGACGAGGGTCAGCGCGCGGTACCCGTCCTTCTGGGAGAACACCTTGGCGATCTCGACCGACGAGCCATATTTTTCGTTGTACTCGACCATTACTCTGTTGGGAGCAAGGTCCTCGAGTGTGATCAGCACCCTCTCGGTGCCTCCTATGATGAAATATCCTCCGGGTTCCCTGGGATCCTCTTTCTGTCTGACAAGTTCGGCAAGGTACTCCTCATCCGACAGTTTGCGGTCCTGGTTGAGCTCCAGCACGCGGTGGTTCAGATTGCAGCCGCTTGATTTGACCATCATGGGCAGGTCGCCCACATGCACCCACTTCTCGCTCTCGGGCATCTCTTTCTCGACCCCGTCCTCGTAGACCTCGAATCTAACGAACACCGGCGAGAGGTAGTTGAGGTTCCTGAGCCTGGCCTCCATAGGCGTGAGTTCGTGGCTGTAGCCGTTCGCCTCCATGACCTTCGGCTGATCTATCCGGATCGTGGGTTTGGCCTGGTGGTCGATGACGCCGGATTCGTCCCTCTTCCTCCCGATCCTGATCTCTATGCTCCTGCCGCCGGTGCGTTCGGGGTCCAGCCTTATCACGCCGCGCTCGGCGTCGTCCGTGGGCACCCTGATGTCGTCGACGATCTTCTGCATCCTGCTGCTCGGGTTCCTGGCGGTGGCGAGGAAATCGTCAAAGGATGCGATGTGGTGGTTCACTATGTTCTTCTCTGCGAAATATAACCTAACAAGATCTCTCAATTGATCACCCTTTGGTAACAAGCCTGTAGGCAACGAATTCCTGCGCTGTCTCGCTTTTTCTGACTATCTTGACGACACGCCCTTCTGTTATCGGCCCATGAATGCTCTCCAGCACCCTTATTCCCGCATCGCTGTTCCTTATCTTGGGAAGCTGATCGCAGGTCATCCCCATCTCGGAGAGGACCTTTCCGGCCTCTTCCTCGGATAAAAGATGATGTTCGGGTACAAGGTCGTGCTTGAGCACATTAAATGAGATATTATCTGCTGCCAAATTGATACACCTGCCGTTAATTCCCCGCTCCCGGTCAGCGGGAACCCCCATTTAAGAAATTTGTCTTTGTCATTCCTTTCCTCATACTTGATCTGCGGCTGATCGCTCATGAAGACTCTCAGCGGGCCTGAAGGGATTCGAACCCTTGACCACCTGATTAAAAGTCAGATGCTCTACCTAGCTGAGCTACAGGCCCTTAGATATCTTAAAGCTTGTAATGCGCAAGGAACCCTTCATTGTATATAATACCTCTTAGGAGAACGGACCCGGTGCCGGCGGCGGCGGACCGCCGCCTACGGCGTCCGCATGGTCCGAGTAAGGATATCAGTGGGCCCAGTCGGATTTGAACCGACGACCACTCGGTTATGAGCCGAGCGCTCTACCATACTAAGCTATGAGCCCTTTTTGAGAAGGGAAGCGCCGTCGCACGGGATCGAACCGTGGAC
>JAITCQ010000043.1 GCA_031283015.1 Candidatus Methanoplasma sp. | reverse complement strand
TTCTTTGCTGCCTTTCGAAGTGCTGAAAGGTGCAGGGGAAGGGATTTGAACCCTTGTATCACTAAGAACAGGATCCTAAGTCCTGCGCCTTTTCCGTGCTTGGCTACCCCTGCCTGCCCCACTTGACTGCGGTTTCCTTTATTATCATTTTCCTTTTTGACAGTTCGCAGAACGAAATCCAATTAAGTAGAAGACAGATATACCGGAAGAATGAGGTGTCCTGACAATGAACATTCTTGAAGACGGAGGCAAAGGCCTGTTGCTTGGGAACGAAGCGATCGTAAGAGGTCTTATCGAAGCGGGAGTGAGATTCGCGTCCACTTACCCCGGTACCCCCTCGTCGGAGATCGGTAACATCCTGGAGGAGATATCTGAAGAAGAGGGGATGTATTTCGAATTCTCCTCGAATGAGAAGATCGCTCTCGAAGTGTCCGCCGCCGCCGCGGCCGCGGGAGTACGGTCCTTTGCTTTCATGAAGCACGTCGGCCTGAACGTGGCCGCGGATCCGCTGATGACCCTGGCGTACTCTGGGGTCGTGGGAGGGATGCTGGTGCTGAGCGCCGACGACCCGTCCGCCCACAGCTCCCAGAACGAACAGGACAACCGATACTACGCGCTGCTCTCTCTGCTGCCCATGATGGAGCCGTCCACTCCCGCCGAAGCGAAAGATATGATAAGATACGCTTACGAAGTGTCCGAAGAACTGACCCTGCCGGTCCTATACAGGACCACGACGAGGGTCAACCACGCTAGATCGATAGTCGAATTCGGGCCGAGGACGGACACGCCCGCAAAAGGACGATTTACAAAGGACGACAAGCGGTTCGTGAACATACCCGCGTTCGCCAAGCTCAACAGAGTAAGGCTGCTCGAACTCAACAAGAAAGCGCAGGAGCTGTCCGAGAGGTCGCCCCATAACCGTATCGAAGGTTCCGGAGATACTGGCGTGATCACTTCCGGAGTAAGCTACACATACGTCAAGGAATTCACCTCCGACACGTCCGTCCTGAAGCTGGGTTTCACGAACCCCCTTCCGGAGAAGAAGATCGCCGACTTCATCAGGGGGAAGAGGTTCGTGATAGTGGTGGAAGAACTCGATCCGTTCTTGGAAGATCAGATATTCCGCATATGCGCCCAGAACGGCCTCTCCGTTCCGATATACGGAAAGAGGTCCGGACATCTCCCCCGAGAGTGGGAGTACTCTCCGGATACCATGAAACGGCTGAAAGACCTCATTTCGGTCAGGGATATGCCCACGCCCCTCCCCCCGGCGGATGTGAAGCTCCCCGGCCGCCCGGCGACACTTTGCGCCGGATGCCCCCATAGGGGCATGTTCGCCGCGACGAAGAAAGCGGTCGGGAAGAGGGACGTGGTATATTGCACGGACATCGGCTGCTACACATTGGGATTGCAGCCGCCCTTCCAGGCGGCTGATTTCCTGATATGCATGGGTGGGGGGGTCGGCGCCGCGGGCGGATTCGATAAGTCCACCGATCAAAAAGCCATAGCTTTCATCGGGGATTCCACGTTCTTCCATTCCGGCGTAGGGCCGCTGACATCCTCGCTTTTCAACGATCACAAGATAACGGCGGTCATCCTTGACAACCGGACGACGGCGATGACCGGCCACCAGCCTAACCCAGGTACCGGCAGAAGCTTCGGCGGCATCGACACCGAGCCGATAGACATGGAGACACTGGTCAAAGGCCTGGGGATAAAGTTCGTCAGGACCGTCGATCCATACGACGTCAAGGCCGCCGAGAAAGTGATGAAGGACGCACTGGAATTCGACGGCACCGCGGTGGTCGTCTCAAAATGCCCCTGCCCTCTGGAACTGAAGAGGAACAAGCAGCTGATAATAAGAGAATGCCGCGTGGACCAGAGCAAATGCATACACTGCCACATTTGCGTGAAAACGATAGCGTGTCCGGCGCTCGTGAAGAAAGGGGATACCGTTGAGACGGACCCGACCCAATGCATCGGATGCGGCATGTGCGCGAATGTCTGCCCCAAAGGCGCGATAGAGGTGGGAAGATGAGATATACCGTACAGATAGTCGGGGTCGGCGGGCAGGGCGTGCTGCTGGCATCCATGGTGCTGGGCACCGCGGCCATGAGGGCCGGCCACAAAGTATCGATGAGCGAAGTGCACGGAATGGCCCAGAGGGGCGGCAGCGTGATATCCACGCTCCGGTTCGGAGACGATGTGATAAGTCCCCTGGAATCGACCGGGGGGGCGGATCTGATAATGGGGTTCGAACCTGTGGAGACATGCAGATACCTTTCGCTCGGCAACAAGGGGACGTTCATACTGATGAACCTGGACCCAGTGTACCCGTCGATGGTCGCGGCGGGATTCGAAGAGTACCCCGATATCGAGAAACTTGTGGGATCGGTGAAGGCCAGGACCGAGAACCTTATGACGCTGGATGCCACGAAGGTGGCGATCTCCGTAGGGAAAGCGGTCGCTGCCAATGCGGTGATGATCGGCGCGGTGGCCGCGGTGAAGGGTTTCCCGCTGAAGAAGGAGCTTCTCAAAGAGGTCCTGCTGGAGATAGTGCCAGAGAGATCGAAGGATTTGAACTCCAAAGCCTTTGAAGCAGGTTATAGCGCCATGTCATAACCTGGAAAAAGGAACTAGGGGGAAAGGGGGTCCCCCTTTTTTGATATTAAATGTTTATTCCCGACAATTGTATCTCCGGCATTTTGCCGATCTCGATCTTCTTGGAGTAGACTGTCTTATCAACGGAGGTTAGCTCGTCATTTACATATGAGACCAGCTGCGCCGACGCTTCGGTGATGAATCCCATCACGCTTTTGTTTACTGCGCGCATAGCTTCGTTCAACGTTGCGTTGGGCATGAGTCCGAGGATCTTGTCGTTCTCTATGGTGATTGTGTTTTGGCATGCCGCCCTGATGGTCCTTATTCCTTCTCTTGCTACGGGTATCCTTTGCGCCTCGAAAGAGAAAGGGTTTATCCCGATCATGAACGTCATGATGTTGTTGCGGTCGCATATCTCTGCCACGACCGGTGCCGCACCGGTTCCAGTGCCTCCGCCAAGTCCGGCGACGATGAAGACCACGTCGTTCCCGACGATCGCCTTTTCTATCGCATCCTCATGGATCTCGGCGCATCTCTTCCCTATACCGGTGTCTCCTTTGGTGCCCTCGCCCTTTGTGACCGCTTTGCATATGTATATCTTCTTATCTGCGGCAGTTTCGTCCAGGGCCTTTTTGTCTGTGTTTATGGCGATGGTATCCACTGGTGCAAGCGCTTTGTAGAAACCGCTTACGATATTGCATCCCGCACCTCCAAGACCTACCACCGCTACGCGCGGCTCGATCGTGACTGATATATCAGTTTCTTTTGTGTTCGCTTCCATTTGTGCATCCCCGTTTTTTTCTTTAAGGCGTTTAGATCCGGCGAAGAGGCGCATGAGCGCCCTCCCATCGCTTCGCCGGGTGTTTCCCATCCCGTTTTCATTTCATTTTCGAGGCCATCTGCGCCGCTTTGAAAGCACGGTTGGCCGAATCCGCTTCGGATTCCGGCGACACGAGCTTTTCGAGCACGCACCTTCGGATGTATTCCTCTTCGTCGAAGGCGGTCCCATCCTCCACCATCAATCTGAGGGCTTCCATCTGTACCTCTTTGAAGCGGACGAATATTCCGCTTCCGTTCCCTGCGCCGCCGGGTCCGCGCTTTTGTGAGCTTATGTAGCCGGCGATCGCATCCCTGATGAAACGTGAGCGGCTATCGATCCCCTTCTCAGACATGAAGTCCTCCATCTGCTGGATGTCTTCTGTTCCCATCCTGATCGAGATCGTGATTTCCTTTTCTCCCATTCCATCACCTTATTGAGCACGGGCCCATCCTCCCGCACTCAGTAACGAAGACAATGTATTACAAAGTATTTAAAATGTTCTACAAATGCATTACATTGTAGCACATTTTGAGTCCTTACCTAAGATATTTCTTACAAAGATCCTCAGATATATTGTTGTTATATGGAGGGAAAGAACAAAAACTTTTCTTTCTTTTGAAAAGGATTATTGAAAACTAGAGCGGGCGCGGCGGAAAGATGCGGTCGTAATACAAACCACACTCCGCTGGGACGGCGCTGCCCGCATTCGATTCACAGAACATTATTTAATAAAGGTTTATATTAGAGCGTAACAACCGCAGAGGGCTCAGATGTCCGGTTATGATGAAATGGAAAAGAGATGGCAGGCAGAATGGTCCAGAATGAAGCTGGACAATGCCGAAAGGGACGCCGGCAAGCAGAAATTCACGATAATATTCGCATATCCCGGAGTCACCGGGTTCCTTCATGTCGGACACCTCAGAGGATACACTTACGCCGACGCCATCGGCAGATACAAACGTATGACGGGGCATAACGTCCTGTTCCCCGTGGGAACGCACGCCACAGGCAACGGCGCGATCACCCTTGCCTCGCGGGTCTCGAACAAAGACCCGGATTTCATCGATTACCTCATAAGGAACGGCTGCCCCGAAGAAAAACTGGAAGACCTGAAGGACCCGATGAAAGTGGTAGATTACTTTAACACTGTCTATGTGAACGACTACTGGAAGAGGTTCGGGTTCCTTGCTGACTGGAGAAGGTTCACCTGCACCGTGTACCCCGACTACGAAAAGTTCATACAGTGGCAGTTCAGGAAACTGAACGAACAGGGTCTGCTGATCCAGAAGCCGTATTATTCCCCCGCGTGTCCGGTCCACGGGCCGGTGGCGGTGGACGCATCGGAAACGGACATCTCCAAAGGCGGCAACGCCGAGGTCCAGGAATATACGCTTTTAAAATTCAAACGCGGGAACGAGTACCTTGTCGCGGCCACTCTGAGGCCGGAAACGGTATATGGTCAGGTATGTTTCTGGGTGAATCCGGATGTGGAATATGTCAGAATAAAGAATGGAAGCGAAACATGGATAGTCTCCAAGGAAGCGGCGGAGAAACTTCAGCTGCAGATCGACGGCATAACCGTCCTTTCCGCAATTCCGGGAAAAGAGATGATCGGATGGATGTGCGAAGCCCCGATGATCCACAAAGAGGTCCCGGTCCTCCCCGCGTCCTTCTCCGACCCCAACGTGGGGAGCGGTCTTGTGACATCCGTCCCGTCTGACGCTCCCGACGACTGGATCTCGCTGGAGGCCCTGAAAAAGGACCCTGCTTTCGCGATGAGGTACGGTCTCTCGGAATCGCTGGTCGGATCCATAGTTCCCGTCTCGATAATATCCATAGAAGGATACGGGGAATTCCCCGCCAAGGACGTCATAGATTCAATGGGCATCACGCAGCCGGGAGACCCGAGACTTGACGAAGCCAAAAAACAAGTTTACAAAGACGGGTATCACATGGGCCGCATGAAGGATGTCTGCGGGCCGTTCTCCGGGATGAGGGTGGAAGAAGCCAAGGACAAAATGAAGCAGGCGATGCTGGACGCCGGAGAGGCGGGGATCTTCTATGACCTTACGGAAGAAGTGGTGTGCAGATGCGGCATGCCGGTCAGAGTAAAAAGGGTGGACGACCAGTGGTTCATAGACTATGGGAACGATGATCTTACCGAAAGGACGAGCGAACACTGCCGCGGGATGGAGATATACCCTCCGGAATTCTACGAGAACGTACATTCCACCTTGAATTGGTTCAGAGAACGCGCCTGCGTAAGACAGGGGAACTGGCTCGGGACGAAGTTCCCTCTTGATGAGAAATGGACCATCGAGGCCATCTCCGATTCCACTCTGTACCCCCTGTACTACATCATATCGCTTTATGCGAACGACGGAAGGATATCCCCAGAGAACATGACCGAGGAGTTCTTCGACCACGTCGCGCTGGGAAAAGGAGATGTGACGGAAGTATCGAAGAACACCGGCGTTCCCGAGAACATCCTGAACGATATACGCGGGGACGTGGAATACTGGTACCCCTTGGACATAAACCTCGGCGGCAAAGAGCATATGACCGTGCACTTCCCGGTCTATCTGTTCAACCACCGCGCCATACTCCCCGACTGGATGCAGCCCAAAGGGATCCTTGTGAACTGGTACATCACGGGGAAAAAGAACAAGATCTCCAAATCAAAAGGCGGGGCGCAGCCGATCCCCGGCGCCGTGGAACAATTCGGGGTGGATGCCCTAAGGTTGTATTACGCCCATATCGCCTCGATGTTCGTGGATGTGGAGTGGAACGAGGACAGCGTGATGATGTACCGCCAAAGACTGGACCGGATTATGGGCACCGTCGGAGAACTCTTGTCATCCGACCAATCAGACGAGAAGAAGGACATAGACGAATGGCTGATCTCCAGATTCAACGGATATTCGGCGTCGATAAAGGCCGCGATGGATCGGTACGATCTCAGACAGGCGGCGACCGCCGTCTACTTCGAAATGCTCAATGACATCAAATGGTATGGCAGGAGGGGCGGGAACAGCAAGGCCGCGGTAAGGGAGGCACTGAGGATCTGGATCCCGCTCATGGCGCCCGTCACGCCCCATATCGCGGAGGAGATGTGGAGTTTGGCCGGTTTCGGAGGACTTGTATCGTCCTCGCAGCTTCCCGCCGCAGGTCCGGTCTCAGGTTCGGCGGAGTACCGCGAAGAGTTCATCAGAGAGGTCATGTCCGACATCTCTCAGATAAGGAAAGTGACCTCGGCGGACCCGAAAAAGATATTCCTTTATACCTCGCCTTCGTGGAAAACGAACGTTATGAGAATGGGCCTGGAGATGATGGACTCCGGCACTCTGGACATACCGTCTCTGACAAAGAGGTGCATGATGGACGAAGAGCTCCGGAAGAACGGGAAGGCCGTGACCGAATTCGTGAAAAAAGCGGTCACCGATCTGTCAAGAGCCACCGGTTCAAAAAGGGATGCGACGGAGACCGACGAATACTCCCTCCTCGTTTCGGCGAAAGGTTTCCTGGAGGAGGAGCTGGGGGCCAAGGTGGAGGTGTTCTCGTCCGACAGCGGGAGCATCTACGACCCTCAGAATAAGTCAAGGGCCGCCGTGCCCGGAAGGCCCGCGATCTACCTGGAATGAGAATGGGCGGATGAAGAACGGCGTCATGCGCGTTATGCTTTTTTCTTAACGCCTGCGTTGAAATCACAGATCTGGCCTTGATCTCAGCGATGGACCTATCGTAAGAAAGGTCTGGATCCCTTCTTCATAATCAGCGCATAGCAGAAATTTTGATTTAGAGGATAAAAATCAACCGCTGGTTTATCAATCGTTTTCACGATTGAGGAAGTGTTATAATGGTCGTGTCAGATTATTTATCGCACTGTCGGCTGGTCCGGCGGGCGCAGGGGGGCATTCATATCATCGAGGGAACAACAAATGGAATATATTTTGGAAAGCAATGATATAAATGATTACTTGAAATCAGATAGATACATAGATTTTCATGATATTTCTATACAAGAAAAAGCTGATGAATTGTTCTTTCTGCTTTCGGATGAAACGGAAAGGATCAAGGCTGCTTATGAGTTTGTACGCGACGAAATAAACCATTCGGGCGATATCGGCAGCGAAAGGGTGACAAAGAGCGCCTCCGAGGTATTGAAGTATAAAGAGGGTATCTGTGTCGCGAAATCGTTGCTTTTAGCCGCGATACTAAGGTACGGCGGCATTCCCGCAGGACTTTGCTACCAAAGGTTGACCAGAGGCGATACGCCGAGTGCAGGGTATGTCATCCATGGTCTGAACGCGGTCTTCCTATCTGGTGAGGAAAGGTGGATCCGTTTGGACGCAAGGGGTAACAAGCAAAATATTGATGCTCAATTCTCAACCGATAAAGAAAGGATCGCTTTTCCCGTCAGAGTCGAATATAATGAAATCGATTATCCCATTTTTTACGCGACCCCTCACCCTTTGGTCACAGAGGCATTAGAAAAATGCATAAACCGTCGTGAGTACGAATTTGATATCTCAGCAATATGACACACAAATTAAGCATTATCGGCCTTTAACCTGAGTTTGGTAACACGGTTTTTGAGTATGCCATAATCGCATGCGCTCAGAGGGGGCCGTTCCAGCGGACGTTTTGAAGAAATCAGTCCTAAACCTCGTGCATTATAACGGGGCGGCCCCGCCTCAGAAAGCAGCTTATTCCCACTTTTTGTACAGATCGTGATCGATGCCCGCTCTGTCCAGGCATTTCCCTACGACAAAGTCGACCATATCCCCGACCGAACGCGGTTCCGAATAGAATCCGGGGTTGGCGTCCATGATGACGACGCCGCATCTTGCGAGCTTCAGCTCGTTCTCCAGCATGATGGCGCTCTTGGGCGTCTCTCTTACGACGAGGATCACCTTCCTTCCTTCCTTTATGCAGACCGCGACCGCCCTGGATATGAGCGTGTCCGATATTCCCGACGCGAACTTCGCCACGGACGACTCGCTGCACGGCGCGACGAACATACAATCGTATTCGAAGGAACCGGACGATATTGACGCGAAAAGATCGCCGTCGTCGAACACTTTGTCCGCCAACGCCTCCACTTCCCCGATCTGCATGCCGGTCTCTCTGGGAACGATCATCTTTGCTATCTTGGACATCACAAGCATCTTCTCGCCGGGAAGCTCCTGAAGGAGCCTTACCCCGTATATGCTCCCAGACGCGCCCGTTATAGCCACCACCGACCTCAGGGGATCACCTCAATCTTATGGTCTCGAGATTCAGCGGCGCTTTCGTCTCGATGTTGAACTTCTTGTATATCGAGGACGCGAGGTCCGTGCACTTCCGGTCCTCTCCGTGGCCGATTATTATCCTGTCCGGCCTCGGTTCCAGCGACGCGATGTACTTCATCAGCTGTTTGCGATCGGAGTGGCCGGAGAATCCGTCGACGGTCACGCGGTTCATCTCTATACCGAGGGTGATCTGTTTCCCTTTGTTATTGAGAGTGATATCCTGGCGCCCCCTTTGTATGGTGCGCCCCATGCTCCCCTCAGATTGGTACCCGACGAACACCAGAGTGTTCTTGGGGTCGTCCGCCCATTCTCTGAAGTATTCCATGACCGGGCCGCCCGACATCATGCCGCTCGTAGCAAGCACTATGCAGGGATCCGGCGAGTGGCATATCTCTTCCCTCATGTCCGCGGTCTCCACTCTCCTGAATATCGGCGACAGGAAGGGGTTCTCGTTCTGCTGGAATATCTGCGTCCTGAGCTGGCTGTTCAGGTATTCCGGGTACGCCGTGTGTATGGCCGTCGCTTCCCAGATCATACCGTCGAGATAGACGTTCACGGTCGGTATCTTGCCTATGCGCATCAGCTCCTCGATGACCAGCATCACTTCCTGGGACCTCCCCACGGCGAAGACCGGTATCAGCACCTTGCCGCCGAGTTCCGCCGCGCGCGTGAGTATCCCTTTCATTTCCTCCGAAGCGTCCGTTCTGGACGGTTGCACGTCGTTGTGGCCGCCGTAAGTGGACTCTATGACCAGCGTCTCAAGCCTCGGGAACCTGTTGTTGGCCGGGTTGAAAAGCCAGGTCTTCTCATATTTCGTATCGCCTGAGAAAGCGACGTTGTGCAGCCCGTCCCCGATGTGGAAATGGGCTATGGCCGATCCGAGTATGTGCCCTGCGTTGTGGAACGTCAGCCTGATGTCCGGGGCTATGTCCGTGGTCTCGTTGTATTTCAGGGTGATCGTGTGCATCACTTCTTTGCGCACGTGCTGCGCCTCGTAATGCTGCTTCTTCGCCTCTCCGAACCCCAGCTTGATGTTGTCCAGCTGCAGGAGGGCCATGAGGTCCCTCGTGGGCGGTGTGCAGTATACCGGCCCTTCGTAACCGTATTTGAACAGCGCCGGAAGGGTGCCGCAGTGATCGAGGTGCGCATGCGTCACGACCACCGCGTCGATATCACTGAGGGGCTGCGACTCCGGTATGGCGAAATAGGGGGTGGCGTCGCTGCTGGGGTCTAGCCCGCAGTCGATCAGGACCTTGCTCTCCCTGGTGGTGAGCAACGTCGCGGACCTACCTACCTGTCTGAAACCTCCCATGGTGGTCATCCTTACCCACTGCTCCCCGTCTATCGTTTGTCTGACGAGTCTTCTGGCAACGGATTTCAGCATCTTGTGCCTGTCGTCCTGATATGCTCTGATATAACCCCTTACGTCGGACACGGTCTTGGACGGGATGGGCGGCGCCCTTATGACCTTCACATTCCACCCGGATTCTTTTTTTATCTCCGTCAGCAGCTGCCCTTCCTTGCCCAATACCTCGTTGGGGTTGATGGCCTCTATTATTGCCTCTCCCGTCTCTTCGATGAAATTGATATCGAACACTTCCGCCGACCCGGGTATCATGGAGAGTATCTTCGTCCTGACCTTTTCCGAATCGGCGAGGGCGGACGGGTCCGGCCTTATATCCACTCTTCTCCTAAGGTTCTGGGCCAGAGTTCTGGGTATCTCGTCGTTGCCGGAGAACTTGTCGTATTCCGGAGTGTAAATGATTATGACCGAGCCTTCGAACTCTATCGCCGAGACGTTCATCTCCTTCGGTATGAGCTTCCTTACTTCTTCCCTGAGGTTCTCGAATAATTTATCGGGGTTCATGTGAAATCCTGCTTTTGATTACAATAATGTAGGAAAATGTTTGAAGAGAAGATTCAGTTGGGGTAGACGAATCCGAGCTCCCCGCACCGAGCCTTGATCTGTTCCTGCGGTATCTCCTCGTAGCCCTTCGGCCCGATGTATGACATAAGCATGCCGTCGCCGGACGCGCTGTCTCTCTTCCTTGAGGAGTTGAGCGCCGTGATCGTGACGTCGATCGCTTCTTTCTTAGTCATGTTCTTCTTGTACGATGCTTCCAGGGAACCCATCGCGAAGGTTGCGCCGGAGCCGATCGACACGAAGTCATCTTCGATGTATCCCCCCGCGGCGTCGACGCTGAACACATGGCCGCCGGTGGAGTCGTATCCGCCGACTATCAATCCGAGGTAGAAGCCGTGCCGCATCACATTGCCGACGAGGGTGGCCGCGGACCTCACCGATATCGGCGATCCCCTTTTCATTGAATATATCGATACTTCGCTCTCTATGAATCTGACCATGAGCTGCGCGTCGCCCACGACGCCCGCGATCGTCATCCCGAGGTTGTCCGCAAGGGGGTACACCTTCTGGACGTCGCTGTGCGCGATCACGTGGCCCATTGTCGCTCTCTGATCTGATGCTAGGATCACACCATCCTTTATCTTCAACCCGATGGTGGTCGTCCCTGTCTTAAGTATGTCCTCTTCGCTCATTTTTGTCCCTTCACCATAATGAATTGCGGCCAAAATGCATCTGTCCGATAACAGAGCTGTTGTATCCCCTAATTATCCCCTATCTTAAATACTTTATTGGGGAACGCTTATATTTTCAGGCCGGGCCTGGGGGGCGGGAACGGCGGTAAAAAGCGGTGAAGGGGGCATAGCCCCCTTTTTACCCGCGGGAATGACGTTTTCGAGGACGAAAACAGTGGAGATTCTC
>JAITCQ010000032.1 GCA_031283015.1 Candidatus Methanoplasma sp. | reverse complement strand
GGGATATCGCTTTCCGGCATGTCGCACTCCCTGACCCTGACGGTGAACGAGTTACCCAACAGATCGCCTATCTGAATGCCTCTTCTGGCAGTGTAGACGTTCTTGATCTCCACATCCATGAGAGAGACCCTCTGCATGGCGATGGGACGGCATTCGAACGACATGAGCTGGGTAGTGACGGCCCTTTTGTCCTTTGTCCCCGCGAAACCTACCTTCTCGCGGGATATGCCGAGGCTTCTGGAGAGAAGTCTCACAAGACGGTTGGTCTCCCAGTTCCTGCTGGTGACCTCGGCGATAACGAAGTTCCCGTTGACCACGGACTCCGGCCGGCTGGATATCTCCTTCACAATGAAATCTTCCGGGACCTTTTTGAGACGTCCGCCGGTCCCGTCGATATCGCTCAGATAGAAGGACATGCCGATGTCCGCTTCGGCGGTGTCGCACGGCCGGTACGGGGCGGTCATTGCTTTACCGCTGCGAAGTAGGCGGACACGGCCTTGGAAGCGTTCTTCACCGCTTCTTCGGGCCTTCCCCCGCTGACCTCAACGCGCAGCACGATGTCGGACAGTTCCGGGTGCTGGTTCACATATCTTACCATGACGACGGATTTGTCGTCGTTGAGAGCTTTGATCATAAGTTCTATGAGCGTCGGGTCGTCTTCGCTGAACCCGAGCGTTATTGTCTTATCGGTCTTTTCGACGGTATAGACAGCCATGCGTTGCAATTATGGTAATGGTAATAAAGCTTTCGTAAAAATGTCACTTGTCCTGTGTCTGCATTCGGTACATGCTCAGGACTTCGCTCATGGTCGTGCACTCTTCCGGACCTTTGTCGTCCCTCACGCGCCCGGTGAACCTCGGGAACCTGAGGCCGAGACCGGCATCCTCTTTGACGGCGCCTTTGGCCGCGGTATGCACCGGACTCAGGCTGATCTCCGCGGCCACGACCTCGAGGACGACCGTAGGCAGGAACCAAACGTCCGGGGCCATCTCCGCGTCCACCGTGCTCGGCCGCGCCTCGCTCAGATATCCGTCGAGCATATCCGGCAGGCCGGCGAGGAACGCATCGTCAAATCCCGTCCCGAGCTTGCATACCGTGCAGTAGCGCCCGCTTTCGTCGTCGAACACCGCCATCAGAAGGGCGCCGTATTTTCCAGCCCTCTTCCCTCTGCCGTAAAAAGCCCCCACGACCGCGAGGTCGAAGGAGTCCGTGAGCGCTTCCTCATAGTCCTTTTTGTATTTTATCCAAAGGAACCCTCTTGAGCCCGCCCGGTATTCGGAGGACAGCGATTTGGCCATCACCCCCTCGCATTTCACGGCGAGCGCCCTGCTGAAGAATTCCTCCCCCTCTTCCGGGGTGCCGACGATCTCCAGCGTGGTGAGTTGTACTTTCTCGGAAAGGCCGAAGGTCTCGGCGAGCTTCAGCCTTCTCTCTTCGAACGGACGGAGGGTCATGTCCTCGCCGTCCGCCAGCAGTATGTCGAACATGAACATCCTGACCGGATAATCCTCGACGGCCTGGTCCATTCCGTGCTTCTTCCTGCGGTGCGTGACATTCTGGAAGGGAAGCATGCTCCCGTCCGGACCCATGGCCACGCACTCCCCTTCTATTATCGCCTCTTCGGCCCTGCATTGTTTCCTCAGCTCCGCGGCGATGTCCGGGAAGTTTGACGTGAGGTCCTCAAGACGCCTTGAGTAAAGTTTGACCGACCCTCCGCCGATGTGCGCCTGTATCCTTATCCCGTCGTACTTGAATTCCATTGCGCATCTTCCGCCCATCCTGCCGAGGATCAGGGGTACCGAAGGCAGGCGTTCGGCGAGCATGACCTTTATCGGACTACCCACGGCGACCTTCATTCTCTTCACGGAATCGACGCCTCCCGCGGCAAGCGTTTCCGCGACGAGACCAAGATCGCACGTTATGTTGAACGCCCGCTCTATGTCGGGACGGTCCTCCTTTGTGCCGAAAGCGTCTGCCAACGCGTCGAGTATCGTCATGGAGCCGGCGCCTATCCTCATCCTTCCGGTGACGATGCGGCACAGGTATCTGGCTTCCGTCGGGCCGGAATCCATAAGGAGGTTCGACAGGTATTTCATTTTCTTATCCTGCGAATCCCTGCCCTCCGCGTTCTCTATGAGCGTCAGATTCCTGAGGACCTTGTCAAGCGTCAGAGGCTCGGAGAACAGAGCCGCCTGTTTCCGTTTTTTGAAAAGGGTCTCGGCTATCGTCCCCGGGTCCCCTTCTTTCTTCCAGAGTTCGTCGATCCTGCTCTCCGGCATTCCGGATATGAACGCGACCGATCTCAGGACGAGTCTGTCGGCCATGCCCAGCTCCGCACCGCAGAAGTCAGGGTGCAGCTTACCTTGGGACAGGTATACGACCTTCCTCAGCGTGTCTGGGTCAAGCGTCTTAAAGAACTCGGAGAATATGGACGTCATCTCAAGGCGGCCGCTGGTCCTCTCCAGCCTGTCGAACACATCCGCGATCTCGGAGTACAGCATATCGCCTTTCCGTATGTTCTCGGCCTATTAGAAATCTCTCAGTTTCCTCTGGTCCTCTTTCACCGACAGCAGCAACTCTCTGTTCAGTCTCTCCAGCCTTGACCGCATCTGATCCTCCTTCTTCCTGCTGGAGCTTTCGAACACCTCGTCCATCGTCCCTTTCGCGATAAGAACGAACACCTCTCCGTCGTTCTTCCTGCCGGTGCGTCCGCGCCTTTGTATGGTCCTGATCTCCGACGGGACCGGCTCATAGAAGATCACCGCGTTCGTGCTGGCGACGTCCAGCCCCTCCTCCCCGACGGATGTCGCCACTATGACGTTCCTGATCCCGCTCCTGAACTCCTCCAATATTCCGATCTGTTCCTTCTGCCGGAGACCGCCGTTGGACTGTCCGATGAGCTTTCCTACGTTTGCTCCGTCTATCGACGAGAGCTTCTCGACTAGGATATCGCAGGTATCGCGGTACTGCGTGAACACCATGACCTTCGACGAAGGATCGGAGTTCAGTATCTGACTCACCAGGCTCATGAGCTTCGAGACCTTGGGATGTTCCACCTTGCTCCCGGAGACCATGTCCCAAGCGTCAAGGAATTCCTTCCTGACAGCGAGTTCTTTGCCGCCTTTGTTCCCTTTCTGCGTCTGAGCCTCCTCGGTAAGCTTGATCATGTACGATCTCAGCGAACTCATCCCCTGGGTCTCGGCCAGGTTGACCGCGTGGAGTATCTTTATGCATATGGATTGGACGGTAAGCCCGCGGTACAGGGTCGCGGACCTCTCTCCCCTTCTTAATCTCTTTTGGAGGGTGTCCCCTATCATCAGCATGTGTGTGGTGGACGGCGGCCAATTCTCCTTCGTAAGTCTCAGGCCGGTAAGCTCTATGAAATAATGGTCAAGCAGCTTCTTCAGGACGTCTATGATGTCCAGGAGCTCCTTCGGCATGTTGACCTCGATCTTTTTGACGTATGTCTCATGTATGTACGGCGCGACGTCTGGGTCGTTCTCGGTCCTGACGTCGATGCGCAGGAACCCGAGGTTCCTGCAGACCTCCTCCACCTTCTTTATGTCGCTTCCCGGAGAGGCCGTGAGTCCGACGGACCGATTCTCCCTTGTGCAATGTCCGGCGACCGTGACGTAAGCGTAGTTGCCGGTGCCCCTGTGCGCCTCGTCGTATATCACCAGCCCGAAATCCCCCATCCCGTACAGTTTGTTCTCCAGATCGTTGGCGACGCACTGGGGGGTGGAGACGACAAGGTCGTTATTATCTGTTATCTTCTTCCTGGTCTCGGGATTCATGAGACCGTTCATGACGCCGATCCTCGCGCCGGCGAGGAAGCCCGAGAACACGGACGCATGCTGATCGACGAGGGGTTTTGTCGGCGCCATCAGAAGGACCTTCTTCCCCTCCTGAAGTATGACCGCCGTTGTGTAAAGGGCTATGATGGTCTTCCCGAGACCGGTCGGAAGAACGATGAGGGTATTGGCATTGAGGCAGTCCTTCGCCATGGCCACCTGGTACTTCCTTTCCTCCACCGTATCGGGGATTATCTTTGGATGAGAGATATAGCCCATGCTGAACCTTATTCGGAATGATATAATAAAAAGTTGTTTGGGGGGTCGCCGAAAGTGAATATCAGCGGCAGCCGCCGCCGCAGGACGAGCAGCCGCTGAAACTGGGGTCGCGTATCGTCAGACCGGTCCCGAAGTTGGGGTCGTCCACGAACTCCACGACGCAGCCTTCGAGCGCTTCCTGGGTGTCCTTGTCGTAATAGATGTCGAAACCCGAGGCGCTGCTGTCGACTATGTCCCCGTCCGCGGTGCCTTCCTGAAAGGACATTCCGAACTGAGGCCCGGAGCACGCGATACCGGAGAGGTAGATCTTGATGCCATACCCGATCTTCTGGTTCTTTTCCAGAAGTTCGTTTATGAACTTCTCTGCATCAGGCGTAATCTGTACCATAATTATCGCCACTTAATAGGCCATGATGTATAAATAATCGTTTGGGGGACGCACCGCGGCGTATCGTTCTCCGCAACCGTCACTTTTTATCGCCGAACATCTCGGCATATTCCCTGAACGCATACGACTGGGCGCGGGTCATTGCCATGTACGATCCGATGAGTATGCTTTCCAGTATCTCGTCCTTTGTCGCTCCCGCCTGCTCGGCATGGTGCATCTGCACCCTGACACAGTGCTGTCCCCCCAGCGCGGCCGCCGCCGACACCGCGGCGAGATATCTCGTCTTCTGATCAAGCTCCCCCTTTCCCTCCAATACGGCCTTTCCGAGGTTGGCGGCCGGTATGAACATATCAGGACGTTCGGAGAGGACCTGATTCACAAGGGGTACGAAG
>JAITCQ010000085.1 GCA_031283015.1 Candidatus Methanoplasma sp. | reverse complement strand
AGCTGCGTCATATCCGGTCCGGTTATCCCGAACGCCACCGGCTTGTTGTACTCCAACTGAAGATCGGCCACAAGCCTGGACGCCTGCGCGATGACCACTTCGTCATGCTTCGTCTCGCCCTTTATGACCGCCCCCAACGTAATGACCGCGTCCACGTCCGTCCTCTCCAGAAGCGCCTTCACCGCCAAAGGTATTTCGTAAACACCCGGAACCATTATCGTTTTGCAGATCTCCACTCCGAGGAACTCAGCTTCCGCTTTCGCCCTCTCTATCATCATGGACGTGACGTCGAAGTTGAATTCGGCCGCCACCATCCCGATCTTATATGCTTTCATTTCATCACCTCATCTCAGCGGACCCTCGTCCGCGAATCCCTGCCTCTGTCCGGTCCCGGCCTTGCGCCTGAGGTTCTCCGGTCTGAAGAGCAGGTCGTAAACATTGACCGCGTGCTCTCTTGTCCTGCTTTCCGCCAGGAAAGCAAGTTCGCCGTCGTTCTTTGCTTCGTCGGCGTGGACGAACACTTCGATTATGTGTCTGTTCGTCATCAACTGCGCCCTTATCAGCCCCGTGGAGGCCTCATGAGCGCACATCTTGTCCTTATCGGCGGGTCCCGGCATACCAAGCGCCATCACTATGTCGCATCCCCGCTCCTCTATCAGCTTCTTGCACGCGACGGGAAGGTCCTTCACTCCCGGGACAGTATACCTCTCTATCCTGAACCCCGTGCCGGTCCTTTCAAGCTCGCCGATCGCGGCGGAGGCCATGTCGAACCTTGCGAACGTGGTGTCCGCGATGCCGATCGTCTTCACGACCCGCCCTCCAGCTTCCTGATCCTTTCTATTATCTTTCTGGTGGCGGTAAGGTCCTCGGCGCATTCCGTCGCCCTTGTGACCCTGATATGCCCGAGGCCGTTCTCCTCAAGCTTCTTCCTGAGGTCTTCCTCTTTGAACGTCTGGTCGAATCCCAGGACTATCACGTCGGGGGATATCTCCCTCACGACGTTGAAGATGTCCCCCCCTTTTCCGAGTATCGCTCTGTCGACCGGTTTAAGGGATTCGATTATCCTCACCCTCATGCTCTCCGGCGTCACCGGTTCGTGTTTGTTCCTCCGCACCGTGTCGTCGCACGCGACGACCACGACAAGCTCGTCGCCGAGCGCCTTGGCCTGCATGAGATACGAAACGTGGCCTGTATGGATGATGTCGAACACTCCGGAAGCCATGACCCTTATCATTTCGTCACACATCCATCCCGGTCTCTTCCAGGAATTGGCCCCAGGCCTCCATTATCTCTCCGCCGGTGACGAAAGGCATGCCGTTCTTCTTCGAATATCCCATCGCCCTTTCCTTAGAGTTGGACGCGCCGCTGTCCTCCAGCATCTCGCAGATGGTCGCCGAGGGTTTTACGCCTGCCATGTACATGAGCGCGGTGCACAGCTCCGTGTGCCCGTGCCTCGTCCTCAGAAGCTTGGCCGTCGTGTTCAGAAGGTGCACGTGGCCGGGGGCCCTGAACTGCCCCCCCAGCTCTTTTATTCTGTGTTCCGCGGGTTCGTCGCTGAATATTGTGTTCACGTACTCCTTTATCGTCAGCGCCCGGTCGCTGTCGGTTATGCCGGTGTACGTCTTTCTGTGGTTTATCGTGATGCCGAAGGAGGATTTCGTATTATCATACGGTATGTCGTTCGGCGCCATCAGGCCTAGCAGGGGGTAAGAGTCCCTGTTGTTCCAGAACACGTCCGCAAGGAACGGCAGTCCCAGTTCCTTTGCGATCCTGTTTGGCGTCGTGGTGCATATCAGGCCGCCGGCGTCGCTCCTCATCCTTCTCAGCGTGTCGGGCGTGATGAATTCGGAAGCGATCGTCATGTCCGTCTCCCTCTCTCGTTCGTCAAAATCGTAGACGAGCACGATCTTCCCCGCTCTTATATCCTCCAGAGCCCCGTTCAGGCCATTCTTCGGAATGAAATATCGATTCATGTGACAATCGGGATATACTGTTCCACTACTAAATAATTTGTAAAAAATAATAATGTGGTAGGTTCGCCCTGGGTCCCTATTTTTATATTGGGATGGGCTTAGGAGACGCGAGGATTATCCTTGAAAGGAAAGGTCTCCAGTTCCGTGATATACAAGCAGGTCAATGGTCTTCCAGAGCAGATCGAAGAAGCGTTAACGGCGGCGCTTCCGCCGCTGCCTGTGTCGAAGACCGTGTGCGTATGCGGCATGGGCGCATCGGCGCTGGCGGGGGACGTTGTATCCGACTACGCAGACGTCTCTTCCGACTTCCCTATAAACGTGGTGCGCGGGGTCGAACTGCCCGGATGGGTCAAAAAGGACACTGCCGTCATACTTGTGAGTTATTCCGGGGATACCAAAGAGGTCCTGGTCGCATACGACGAGGCGCGGTTCAGAGGGTGCAGCATAATCTGCCTGACGGTCGGAGGAGAGCTGAGGGAAAGATGCATCGCGCACAAGAACACCATCATACAGATGCCTGGCGGATTGCAGTCGAGAAGCGCGTTCGGATATCTTCTCGGGTATCTCTCCATGGTGCTGGAAAAGATGGAGATATGCGACGCCGCCACCGCGCTGAAGAACATCCTGCCGGAACTGAAAAAGCACAGGGACGCCCTGGTATCAAAAGAGGACACACTTGTCGAGGACATAGCCAAAACGCTGCTGCACAAGATACCCGTGATATACAGCCTGGCGAACATGCGGTCGTCCGCGATAAGATGGAAGACACAGATAAAC
>JAITCQ010000036.1 GCA_031283015.1 Candidatus Methanoplasma sp. | reverse complement strand
GTGGCGCGCGAAGAGTACAGTTCGTAATCCTTCAGGGCGTCGATGATCACTTTCGGATCCTCAAGCACGGTCTGGACCGTCCTCTCGTTGTACGATCTGAAATATTTGTCCAGCATGACCGTCGCTTCTCTGTTGACCTTGCCTTTGGAGAGCAGTCTTGACATGAACCCTTTGCTTCTCCACTCCATCATCTGTTTCTCCAGATTCATGAGGTCCGCCTTCATCTCTCCGATGTTGTACTCCGAGAGATCGGGCTTCATCTGCGTGAACCACGGGGTCTTCTCCACGCACACGCAGTATTCGTTGAAGTTCGTCATCAGGACCTTGTCGCCGAATTTTCTGTTCAGTTCCTTGACGTCGCCGTACTTGAGGTCCAGGATCTTCGTGGACACCGCTGCTTTGATCATCTTGTATTTTTCGTAATCGATCTTATCCTCAAGGTTGAGCCATCTTTCCATCGAGTAGAGTTTGTACGGCTCTATCCCGAAATTCCCCGGGCGGTACATGGTGTCCGCTATGTTCGATAACACTCCCACGTCCCTGTCGATGCTTTCCGACAGAGCGGTCAGATTGGATCCGGTGCGCGGAGACACGGATTCCAGCATCCGCGCCAGTTGCTGGTAGAACAGGTCCTTGTTGCTGACGTCGTCGATCATCAGGCAGTATTTCGACAGCGTCCCCAACCTGGAATAGACCACGTCCAGCGCCGTCTTCTTCTCGGATACCATGAGGACCGTCTTTCCGTTGTTCACGGCCGATGTAATAAGACCGGTGATCACTTGGGACTTACCGGTCCCCGGAGGCCCCTGGACCACGAGTTCATCCTCTTTGTTGACCGCCGTGATGACGTTCTCCTGAGCGCTGTTCAGGGAGTTGATGTATGTTATGTCCGTTTCCGACGCCTCAAGCCCTTTCTCCCTAAGCGCGGGGAGCGAAAGGGGACTCGGCACCTCCGTATAGAAATCCCCCTTGTTCAGATCCTGGATCAGGTTGGCCAGGGCGGCGTTGATCTCTCTTCCGGCCAGAAGCTCGTCGAAATCCTTCTGGATGTAGCTGGAGTACGACGGATATTTCCCGAGGACCGCGTTGTGGACCATGTGCAGGTCGCCGGGGAGATACTTGGGGAATTCTCCCACCTTGTAGTCTGTGAAGGGGACCGGGAGCCCGTACGTTATTTTGAGGGGGAACCCCTGCTCCTCGTAGAACGCCACGAGGTTGTTCATGAAGGTCTCGCCGCCGCAGTCCTCTATCACGTTGTGCGGAAGCGGGCGGTTCTTCCCGCTGAATTTGATGAACGCAAGCAGAAGGGAGTTGTTGTAGACCGTATCCCTGGAATCGTCGATCTTGATGGTGACGCTCTTAGCGTCCTTTTCCAAAATGACCGGGAACATGGCGAGCGGGGCGCGGATGTCGAAGTCCTCTCCGGGAAGCCTTCCCTCAACGAAAGGATATCCTATGTACAGGTCATACTGACCTTTGTCCCTCATATCCCTGTTGACCTCTCTTATCAGCTCGTTGAGGCTCTTGAATATGCGCAGCTCCTCGGCGCTTTTCGTCGAGTCGCACAGCTTCAGCGACCTCTTCCTTCCGAACATAAGACCCAGGAGATCGATGTCCTGTATGGTCGTGAGGTCGAAGGCGGTCTTCTTGTAGATCTTTCCCAAATAAAGAAGGCGGTTGTTCCTGCTTATGTTGACAAGCTTCTTCTGGAGTTCGCGGAGTGTCTGCGTGACGTCGGCGTCCATATTGGAGCCCTTTGCGGCGGTAACGGCATATTTTTTCGTGACCGAAAGGAAATCGTCGCCGTACAATTCGACGAACCTCTGCCCCACCCCGGGTATGGCGGCGAAGTCGTCCGCCTTCGTGGGGACCCTCTGCGCCATCTCTCTGAGCGCTTCGTCGGTACATACTGTGGGCATCCTGCCCGTTGAGTGCGTTCGGTCTTCCCTGATCTGATCCCTGAGTTCTACAAGCTCAGAATAGAGATCGTCCTCTAATCCCATGAGACCTAATCGGTTTTCATTAATAATAATCTCGGTAAAGCCCAATGGATTAATACCCCTGAAAATATGGCCGGACATGATTCCCGAAGGAATGATCGGCGAAGGAAAAATGAAGGTCGCGGAGGAGGATACGGCTGCAAAATGGGGAAGCGGGTCCCTTCCCGTGTTCGCTACGCCAGCGATGATCCTGCTCATCGAAAGAACGGCGTCGGAGTGCTCATTGCCACTACTCAAAGAAGGGGAGAGCACCGTGGGCACGCGCTTGGACATAAGGCACACCGCGCCATCGGTCATCGGCTCGGAGATATACTGCAGGGTGGAGCTGACCGGAACGGACAGGTCGAGGCTGACGTTCGACGTAAAGGTCTCGGACCGAGCGGGGGAAGTCGGGTCCGGAAGGCACGAGAGATTCATTGTCAGCAACGAAAAGTTCATGACGACCGCCGCGGGGAGAGAAGGCTGACCGATCAGGTACCGGGCCTTCCTGGCTCTTTGACGATGAAGGACAGGACTGCCGTGGCCGCGGACATCACCGCGGCTATGGCCGCCGCGAATATGAAGCCGTTCAAGAAGACGTCCGGATGGAG
Organism: Candidatus Methanoplasma sp.; assembly: GCA_031283015.1. Lineage (GTDB taxonomy): Archaea > Thermoplasmatota > Thermoplasmata > Methanomassiliicoccales > Methanomethylophilaceae > Methanoplasma. The sequence continues at coordinate 2,668 of JAITCQ010000036.1, read as the reverse complement.
ATCCGAGAAGCTTATGTTACCTGATCCGGACCCGATCGTAAAGAACATGGCGAAGAGCGCCGTTCCGAGGGTGCCGCCAAGATAGACGAACATTGTCATGACGGAAGACCCCATTTCCCGGCTCTCGTCCTTTATGTTCTCGATGATGCGGCTCGCCATGGGTCCGCCGCAGAGCGCCCACATCAGCCCCATGCAGACAAGGACCGCGACCAGCGGCAGGATGTCCGTTCTTCCGGCGAAGGACACTAGGATAACGCATCCGACCGTCAGGATGGAACACGCCGCCACGGCGAACGCTCTTCGTTCTGTGCGGTCCGACCATCTCGACACGGGGACACATAGAAGCAGCGTCAGCAAAGGAGAGATAAGGATGTACAGGCCGGTCTCCGACGAAGAGAAGCCCATGCATACGCTCATGTAGAACGGCATCAGGTACAGCAGGCCCATGTAAACAAGATTGGACTGCATATAGGCCACAAGCACTGAGTTGAACTTCCAGTTCATGAAAGCGCGGAGGTTCAGCAGCGGATCTGTGTTCCTGAGCTCCGCGAATATGAACGCCGCGAGGAACAGCGCGCATCCGGATGCGGAGACGAGGACCAGAACGGCGCTCTCCGTATACGGGGCGCGTTCGGCGGCCAGCACCCCACAGATGATCGCGGAGAAGAGCAGGGCCGCGCCGGTGGCATCCAGTCTTCCGCTGTAGCCTTCGTCCTTCGGGATCACCTTCAGGAGAAGGGGGACGATCATCAACCCGAGGGGCACGTTGATCAGGAATATCCAGTGCCAGGATGCGATGTCCGTTATGATGCCGCCCACCGCAGGCCCCAAAGCGAAACCGAGCGCGCACCCGAGGGTGATGACTCCCATCCCCAGCCCGAGGTTCGACGCCGGGAGGTATCTCACGCAGACGATCGGAACGGCGGCGCCCATCATCGCCGCGCCCGCGCCCTGTACGATCCTGAACACAAGGAGCATCTGGAAACTGTCGGATATGCCGCAGAACAGGGAGCTTGCCGTGAAAAGGATAAGACCGAACAGAAGGACCCTCTTTATCAGGCCGTTCTTTGCCGCTTTAGCGAAAAAGATCAGAAGACCGGCCAGCATGGCGAGGTATATCACAGTGACCCAGGCGATGGTCCCGGTGTCGGTGCCGAAATCCTCGGCCATCTTCGGCAGGGCGACGTTCACTATGCTTCCGTCCAGACCGTCCATCAGCGCAGCGAAGGCAACGACCGTGAGCATCAGCACTGTGCTCGCCTTTCCGCGGACGGTCTCCGGCATGCTCAATGAGAAAAGGTGATAGTATAAACCACTGTTGCAAGCGGAGAAGCGTTCAGGCAATATGTCCGATAAGCCCGTGGAAGATGACGGGGAACATAAGGCATCCCGTGAGGGGGATCCGACCCATGTCTAATTCCAAAGGTATCATTCCCAGCATAACGGAGACCGCCAGCACCAACAGGCCGAACGGCCCGGTAAGCAGCAGCACAAGCAGGACGATGAAGCAAAGGACGGCTTTGTTCAGAAACGTGGTGTCTACACGGTCCGTCATCCTGCTCATAATCTTTCCCGTGAAGATGGTCAGATGATATCCGAGGAAGGACGCGGCCGCGGCGCACATCAGCAGCAGAAGGAAATCCGGCGAACAGAATCCCGACACCCCATCGCCGACGATATCTTTGATCACAAGCACGGTCCCGGACCTTCCGCTTCCGGAAACGGACAGCGTCACAAGAGAGAATATCGACGTCACCGTTCCTATGGACGCCACCACCGAGATGAACCTCTCCGGCTTGTCCTCGGGCATGAATATAGAGGACAGCGAAGCACCGGCGGTGGCAGTTATGCCAGGATACCAGCCTGCGACAGAACCCATGATGACCCCCTTGATTCCCGGGATGTGGTCCACAGGAGGGACGCCGCCGTCGATCTGTTTCGGGACGGCGGCGTTCCTGAACGAACTGAGCAGCGCTGGCACGCCAAACAGCCCGGTAAGCAGCGGGAAGAGAAGTGTCCCCTCCCCCGCGATCCCCGCGGAAGGGATCGGAAGGTCCATGCAGATAAGACCCAGCGCACCGGAGACCAGCACCAGCAAGGCCGCCCAGACCTTTTTCTCCATGCCTTTCTCCTTCAGGACTATCGCTGAAAGCGTGAATATAAGGACGGAGATCGTGAAGGTATCAAGGCGCTCCGCCAGTCCGTTAAGCATCAGAAATTGGATCGGCACGGCCAGGATCAGCGCGGACGCCGCGCCCACGGCGCTGCCGACCGCCGCGGCGCGGACCGCGCGCATCCCCTGCCCCGTCATCAAGAGCCTGTGCCCCGGGAGGGCGGTCAGCACCTCGTCCGGGTCTGGCGCGCCTATGAACACGGAAGGAACGAAGTCGACGAAGGAATGCACCACGGACGCGGACATTATGCAGGACGCGACAATGATGGGAACGTTCTCGGGGGAAGTGAACGATGAGACGAAAGAGCCGATCGCCGGGTAGGAGACAAGCATTATCGAGGCCAGGGTGTTCACATGTATCCCCGGCACCAATCCTGTGAAGGTGCCGATGAGAGAGCCGGCTAAACACGCTCCTATCACCAACAGCACCAATCCGGGGTCCACGGCGGAAGAACCTATCTTACCGACTTAAAGAAGGGAATTACAGTTAGCCTA
>JAITCQ010000011.1 GCA_031283015.1 Candidatus Methanoplasma sp. | reverse complement strand
GGTCAAGCGGCAAAATAATAATATCCTGACAATATTGCAGTCGTATGGACGCCGGAAGATCGTGGTTCGCCTTAAGCATTTTCATTTCGACGGTCTCCGTTGCGTTCGGCATCTGGGGGCAGGACGGGGCGATGACCGCCCTGTCCCTGCTGGCGGTCCTTTTCTCAGTCCTGTCTTTCACATATTGTTCGACTGCGGCGCGCCCTTACCCCATTATCGCGTCGACAACGGTGCTGATATGCACGACCCTCATGGTCACGGTTGCATCCTACGATATGTTGGCCGAGGGGGGATACGTGTCCGACCTAGGGTGGATATATCTCTATGCGGTCATTCGCGGGATCGCGGTCATCCCTCTTATCATCGTGTTCTTTTTCACGACCGCAGCTGTGTTCAAAGCGTCATACAACTGGGCGGTGGTCTCCGGCCTGGGATGGCTGACCGGCATGGGTATGCAGGTACCCCAATTCGCGATGGTCCTCATTCTTCAAAGCTCTGAGCTGGAAAATGAGATCATAGTCAACGCTACGATCGTGATAGGCATGCTGGCGAACCTGGTCATGTTCGCGGCGTTTTCTTTGATCATCCGTTCAGTGTTCAAGAAGAACCGTTATCTAATAACATCGAACGGTCTAGAGGTGAGAAAATGAACGCCGAGGACGCAAAGGAAAGACGCATCGCGTGGGCGATGCTCGCGATCTGCCCGCTTCTGATGATGATGGAGTTCGTTTACGTCACGATGGGATACGCCCACGGGCTTGAGGCCGGACATCCCATGGAGTATCTTCAGACCACATGCGTTCTGTGGGCCCTAATCTCGATGGTGCTGCCCGCTTTGAGGATACTGAGGCTGGCGGCCCTGCCCTCGTGGTTCGTTATATTGGTCTACGGGGACATGTGTCTTTTCGTCGTCTCCCTGTGCCAGGGGATGTATTTCGAAATGTTGTGGTGGCCGGACTTCACGCATGTGGTCTCTTCAGCCGTGGTAGGGTCCCTGGCATTCCTGGCGCTATGTCTGATGCAGGCCCGGTCCCCGCCGCATGTCTCCTTGGGGTCGAGAGGCGGCATCGCTGTTATTACAGTGGTTGCCGCCATGAGCTTCGGCGCGATATGGGAGATAATGGAGGGGTTCACGGACATCATTACCCAAGTGGATTACATGTCGTACGGCGCACAGCACACGATCTCCAACTTCAACGCGGATATGCTGGGAGCGATCCTGATGGGGGCCGCCGCATGGGTGATACTCGGTCGACATGACGCGTTGTGCGTAGCGTCGAAGGTGCGGCTGGGAAGGAAGAACGTTGACGTTGATCGATGACCTTAATACTCTATGCCTTCCCTTGCGCCCGTCCCTTTGTCGAAGGGGTGTTTTACCGGGACCATCTCCGTCACGAGGTCGGCGTATTCCACGATCTCATTGGGGGCGCCCCTTCCCGTGAGCACGATCTCGATGTTCTTCGGCCTTCCTTTCAGCATTCCGATGACCTCATCGGGACTCAAAAGCTTCCAGTCCATGGCGACGTTGATCTCGTCCAGTATCACAAGGTCATATTTTCCCGAATAGATCTCTTCTTTTGCTCTCTGAAGCGTCTCGCGGGCAATTTTTATGTCGATGTCCCTCGGCACTTTCGACAGCATGTGGTCGAGGCCGAGCGGGAGGATCGTGAAGTTCGGGACCTTCTCGGCAGAGATGTGTTCCCCGTAGTTCGCCGGAGGCTTGAGGAATTGGATCATAAGGATCTCAAGCCCGCGCCCCGCCGCTCTGAAAGCAAGGCCGAGTGCGGCGGTGGTCTTTCCCTTTCCGTTCCCGGTGTAGACCTGCACAAGACCAAGTTCGCTTTTTATGTCGGGAGAAATGCAGCTCATCTTTATCGATTCCGTATCGTGTCCTCAGGATTAAAAGCAACCCATGGGCCGAACTTCAGAGCATGCGGACCGCTGCGAAAAACAATTAAATAAAGCGGCTGCATATACTATTACGTTAGCCGATATAACGGCAACCGTAGTTTAAAAGAGTGACGATCATGCCCGAAAGCTTTGAACGAGGCGCGCTGACGGAAGCGGTGTTCTACATTCTGCTGTCGCTGCATGAACCGATGCACGGTTACGCCATCATGCAGAAAATCGAAAGGCTGACGGCGGGCCGCGTAGTGCTGGGGCCGGGCACGTTGTACGGAGCGATCACCTCATTGGCGGAGAAACAGTGGATCGCCATCATCCTCCCGGAAAAAGACATTCGCAAAAAGAAATACGTCATCACAGGTACAGGGCGGGAAGTATTCCAGAAGGAGATCGACAGGCTAAGGGAACTGCTAAGCAACGGTGAGAACATGTGAGAGGGACGGGAAATGAGAAAAACGAAAATGAAGTGGTTCATGGATTATGAAAAAGAAGAGACATGGCTGAACGAGATGTCCGCAAAAGGTCTTGCTTTCACCGGATTTTCCTTTTCAAGATATGCGTTCAGCAACAGCAAGCCCGGCGAATACATCTACAGGGCCGAGGTCCTTGAGAAACCTCCCCGTCATTCTTCAAGCCAAAAATATCTGAGGTTCATGGCAGACAGCGGCGTAGAATGCGTCGAATCATTCGGCCATAGGGTCTACTTCCGCAGAAGAGCGGACATGGGGCGCTTTGATATATACACGGATATCGACTCGCGTTTGAGGCACTATCGTCGCATAAGTAAATATTGGTTGTTTCCTGCATTTATATGGATGTTTACATTGATTCTCAATGCACTGATTGCGACTTCATATGTATTGGGGTGGAGAGACGGAGAAACTTGGTTTCATCTGTTTTTATGCATATTAAGTATGAGCATTTTGGCGGTTTCCTTCGCAAAATGGAGGTCTGCGCGGAGGAAGGTAAAGGAATTAGAACGGGAAAAGAGCATGCGGGGATAAGGCCGTCCGTGGGGCCAAACCATAAAGGGGTAAAAGCTGGCAGGATTCCTGCGATATGTCCTGATATTGTATATTATTAATAATCGAATACGATTGCGGGAACAATGGAGCCGCCGGCAAAGTACACTTCTATCGATACGAAGACCGTCCTCATCGCATGCTGCGCGGGCATATTCATCATGCCCCTCATGAGCACGATGATGAACCTGGCACTTGTGCCCATAGGCGTAGAGTTCGAAGTAGGCTCCAGATCCTTGGCGATGGTGAACACGACGTTCCTTCTCGCGTCGGTCATGGTGATGGTACCTCTCGCAAGGTTGTCCGACATCTCCGGCAGGAAGAAGGTTTTCATCGCGGGGTTGATCGTTACCGTCGCGTCCGCGCTCATCGCCGCTTTCAGCCCGAGCTTTGAGATCCTGCTCGTGATGAGGTTCGTGATGGGGGCGGGATCGGCGGCCATATCCATCTCGAGCGTCGCGATGCTCACTGAGGTCTTTCCTTTCGAAAGAAGGGGCTGGGCCATCGGTATACAGTCGACGTTCATCTATCTGGGAATAGCGATCGGACCCGCTCTGGGAGGTTTCATATGCGACCTTCTCGGCTGGAGATATCTTTTCTTCTTCATGGTCCCCTTCGCCGCGATAGCTTTGGTGTTCATATCGAGATTCAAGAGGGAGATCATATCCGACGCGGGAGGGAGCATGGATTACCGCGGCTCGCTCATGTATGGCGTGACCATAATTCTCACTATGTACGGTGTCATAAACCTCCCGAACCTCTGGGCGGCGGCCTTGATCCTCGTCGGCCTGGCGATGTTGTTCGTCTTCATCAGAGAAATGAAGAGAGCGAACTCTCCCGTGCTCGATCTCAGCGTATTCCGGCACAAGGTGTTCTCGAGGGCCTGCATCTCCGCATACATGAACTATGGGTCGTCATATTCCGTCGCTTTCTTCATGGCGTTGTATCTGCAAAGCATAGGCGCCCTCACCGCCTCGCAGGCCGGATTGATACTTCTGATACAGCCGGTGATCCAGGTCGCTTTCACCGCAAAGTCCGGAAGCTATTCCGACAGGATCGCCGATAAGCGCATGCTTCCGACCCTTGGTATGGCGATCACCTGCGTCGCCGTGTTCATGGTGATATTCCTGGGAACGGAGGTCAACTTCTATTACATCGCGGCGATACTGATACTATTCGGCACGGGGTACGCTTTCTTCTCCGCTCCGAACACGAACGCCGTTATGTCCTCTGTCCCGCCGAAGAACCGCGGGGAGGCGTCGGGCATGATAGCTTTGGTGAGGCAGGTGGGGATGATGACCAGCATGGGCGTCGCCATGTGTTGCATAGTGACCATAATGGGAACGATGGATAACCTCAACCCGTCGACATACGAGCAGTTCATCGACGTCATAAGGGCTGCGTTCACTGTGTGCTTAGCGATGTGCGTCGTGGGCACGATCTTCTCGTGGTTCAGAGGGAAGTCCGCGGCGGAAGCGACGGATCCCATATGAGCCAGCGATTTAGTTATTCCTAATATCACTGTTTTCCGGAAAGATGTAAATATCTCCGAAGCACATCGAAAAACGATGAATGACGTTTCGTCCGAGAATTATAATTTCCAAAAGATCGTCGTTATAGTGGGAGCGTCGCTTCTCGTAATGAAGTTCGCGGCGTACTTTATTACCAATTCGGTCGCGATATTCACCGATGCGGTGGAGAGCATAGTGAACGTTGTCGCCGGAGTCATAGGGTTGTACGCCCTCTATCTTTCCGCACAGCCTGCGGATCGATCCCATCCCTTTGGCCATGGCAGGGTCGAGCTCATATCGGCGACGGTCGAGGGAGCGATGATCGCGGTCGCGGGCGTGCTGATAATCCTTGAAGCGGTCAACGACCTGATGAACCCGAAAGAGATATCCTCGCTGGATATCGGTCTTCTACTGATCATCCTCGCCGCCGGGGTCAATTTCGTTGTGGGGACCGCCGCCGTCAGAAAAGGCAAGAAGAACCGTTCGATGGCCCTGGAGGCAAGCGGGAGGCATCTCAGGACGGATACGGTCTCGTCCGCCGGGATAATAATCGGTCTCACCATTGTGTATCTGGGGGCCCGTTCCGGGTATGACCTGTACATATTGGATCCGATCATAGCTCTGGTATTCGGAGCGCTAATAATGATCACCGGCGCGAGGGTCATAAAGAAGGCCATGGATGGGATAATGGACAAGGCCGACGCCGAGATCCTCGAAAAGGCGGTCGTTTGTCTCAGCGAACACAGGTCAGAGGCTTGGATCGACATACACAATCTAAGAGTGATAAAGTATGGAAGCAAACTCCACATAGAGATGCACGTCACGATGCCGTTCGACATGACGATTTCGCAGATGGAAGAAGAGAACAGCCGTCTGCACGGATCCGTGGGGTCAACGTTCGGAGGATCGGTCGATCTCATCATGATGCCCGAACCGTGCAAGGAGTTCTCCTGCATCCATTGCAGCAGGGACTGCCGCGCCAGACGCGCGGAGTTCATCGAAAGGATCAACTGGAACGTCGATCTGCTGGCGCAGGAGCATCAGCACGCATACGGGAATCACGTGGTCATCCGGGATCCGGGCAAAAGGTGAGGTTTAACTATCACCGAATGGATTGCCGTTGCATGATCTTCGGCAGGCAGAAGGACATTCCGGAGGAGATATCGAAAGTAAAGCTCGGCGAATGGTATTCCGGGATGAGCGATCAGGATAAAGTAAGGACGGGAAGGTACATCAGGGGGTCCGATACGAGTTCGGCCCTGAATTTCACTTTGTCACTGATGAGGAAAGCGAATCAGGAGGAGAACAGTTCCGCGGCGGTGCTGGCGGGCGAGAACATCCTCAAGGCCCGGCTCAAGGAGATCGAAAGGTTCGACGTGCTCGAAGAGATCATTCCCGCATATTACGGCGTCAAAAGGTACGACGACTGCCTGAGATGCTGCGAGGAAGGGATCGCAACACTCTGCGGCAGAATGGGCGAGATAAAAGGAAGGAATGGCGGCAGCCTGCCTGAGAGGATAATGTGCCGGAACTACACCATCAATGTTCTCGTCGGCATATACGGTGACTACGACGCCGGGGACGAGGCCTTGGACAGATTCTGCGGCATGGGATTGATATCTGAAGAGGATGTCGAATACAGAAAGCAGAGCCACAAGATACACAGGTTGCAGAGGACCTTCGACGGGATATTCTCAGTGAAACTCAAGGACCGATGACATCCTTCCATTGTATCATCGGAAGTATATCGATCGCCGGCTCTTCGTAAGGATGCACCTTCCTTATCGCCGCGACCACGCCCTTTAGGTCCTCGGCCCTTATCGCGAAGTCGATCCGCAGCTCGTCCTCGACGCTTATCTCCCCTGCCTTGCCGATGAACGGATCGGAACCTTCCAGGGACCTCCACGTCCCCTCGGTCTTTGTGACGGAGAAGGCCCGGTCGTAGCCCGGATACATCTGCCGCATGGCGCCGTTGACCGCATCCATGAGTTCGTCCCTGTATCCCGGGGGTATCGCCACGGAGATCTTGTACGCCGTTGGTTCCATGGTATCAGCTTTCCGGAGCGGTGCGGGGACCGGCATTCCTTATGAGGTCGTCTATCTCGTCCAGCCTTTGCTCCAGGTCCATGCGCATGCGTTTGGCGCCTCTGTTCAGATACGTTGCGCTCGCCAGCGCCGCGATGAACGAGACCGGAGGGAAGAGATAGATGAAGCCGCCGATTATCCCGGCGGCCTTTTTCAGATCGTTCAGGCTGTTGACCTTCTCTATCAGAGAGTGGTCCTCCCTGTTGGAAAGTTTCCCTCTGAGCGATTTATACATCAATTTTTGACCGCCCAGAACGACCTCCATGCTCCACTGCACCTCGCCGAGGACGGGAGCGGTCCTCCCTTTTGGGACCGTTCTTTTACTGAGTATGGATCTCCGGAGGTCCTCGGCCGTGCTGCCCTCGAACTCTGTCCAGCTATATCCGAATGTGAATTTCGAATGGGCGTCGCTTGCCGACACTGGCGCCCATTTTCCCGGATATCTGTCCATGACCGCTTGCGCAAAGGCGTTGGAATATTTGTCGGGGTGTCCCCCGTTCAGGACCTCGAAACCGTCGAGATCTATGTCGAAGATCCTTTCCTTCAGACCTTTCACGTGAAAACTGAAAGGATGCGGCGCGATGGTCAGACCTCCCTGTTCCCTGATGACGTCCACCGTCTCCTCGATGGTCATGCCGGGCTGTATCTTCTCCGTTAAAAAAAGACCGATTATCTCGCCGTCGGACGTCATCACTTCCTCGCCGATCACCACTTCGACGTCGTCGAACTGTTTGGCGTATTCCTGAGCGATGAACGCGCCTGCGGTCTCGTCGTGGTCAGTGATGCAGATGACGTCGAACCCGTGCTTCCTGGCGCGGTTCACCAGAGACGGAGGTTTCGATACTGATTCCGGAAAACGGAGCACCCCCAGCTGTCCGAAGCCGGAGTACTCGGTGTGAAGGTGCATGTCTGCCTTCCCGACACGGTCCATGACCTTAGAATGAGTCGAACTACTTATAATAATGTTTTTTAAACGGCCTGTGGTAACCGTGGATGCGGCTGTCAGAAGGAGCGGGCGGCCATTGAAACAATGATTCAAACGTTCAGCAGAACAGCCGACAAAATAGACAAAGATCATGCTCTGGTTCAGCTAAGGATTGAAAAAGTGTCCTGCTAGCTCATATCTGCTTGCTAAATGAGCAGCTTCGGTACGATTTCCGCCTTTGTTTACTGAAGGTGGTCTTTCTCCCCCTTTGGCCGGAAATATCCCAAAATGCAGTCAAGATTCCTTACGCAGACCTGTGTGTGCGTCCTATCTCTCATTCCTGCTCTGGGATAGACTTCCTTTCCTTCAAAAAATGTGCCGATTACGCTGTCGAATGTTCTGCGGTTTTTGGAATACATTTTGCAGGCCGCCTCGATTATGACACAGTCAAGATTCCTCCTCAGGGGTATGCCTTCCTCATATGAGCTGTTTCTTTCTTTGGGGCATCCCATATCATCACAATAGCGGCGGTACGCGGTCCTGAGCATCTCCTGGCTATTGCGGCAGCGAATGTCAAAGCATCTTTTTGGATCTATCACTGCCCCCACCACAGATGGTTCTTTACTCTTTTTCTGAACCGCGAACTCGTATGCGCGCACCGGATCCCTATCCCAAAAATAGATACCATTCCCCAGCCAGTCATATGATTTCCTGCTGGGCCGGAAATCATCTGTTCCCATTATGACCCTGTCGGCAAGTTCTCTGCTGCATCCGTGGAACCCGAGGATTAGGCCGATGTTATTGGTATACACTTATTCGGTCTCCTCGAACAGATCCCTGTATCCTTCCGCTATGTTGCCGTTCTCATCGTAGAGTCCGATGCTTGTGTAGAATTCCTTCTTCGTTTTTGCATCTGCCTTCCCGAGCTCGTCCATATCTCTTTTGAACTGTTCCAGCTCTTCTTTCGTTACTGATGAGAAATACGACCTGTACATTGCATCGCTGTCCATCTTATCCTATTCCTAAATTATAACATTTGGGGTTATCCGCCAGCATGGTCTCACTCAAAAACTCCCGGCCCTTTGACCTTGCCTTTTTCATATTTTTGAACCATGGGGTTTATTTGCGGCGGGATTTAATAAGACATACTTACTACAGTTATACTAACCGACGCTCCTATTAGTTCTTTCAAAGAGGCCGGAGAAGCCGGGCATATGATATCCGGCAGGAACGGCATTGTTGTGTTCTTCCGCAGTATACTTTGAACTGAAACGCCGGGCGGTCCGAGTTCAAGAAAGGCAATCACGCTGAAGAAAGGATTATATGAACAATCCATCATGAATGGGCGTGTCGTGGATTCTTCTCGGGATACCTCTCGGTATCGTGCTTCTCTATTTCGGTTCGGAGTGGATGGTGGACGGCGCCAAGAAGACGGCGATACGGCTGGGGGTCACGCCCTTCCTGGTCGGCCTCACGGTGGTGGCGATGGGTTCGTCCGCTCCCGAGGTGATCACGTCGTTGGTGAGCAGCGGCAATCCTCAGATAATAGTCAGGAACATTGTCGGAAGCAACATAGCAAACATAGGTCTTGCGATCGGTCTCGCCGCGGTCGTCTCCCCCATAATCTGCAGATTCGACGGCATAAGATTCGAGATGTTCTCTATGCTGGCGGCCGTCCTCCTGGTCTCTCTTTTATCGCTCACGGGGACCCTCGGCCCCATTCAGGGCGCGGTATTGCTTGCGGCTTTGATCATCTTTATTTACCTCACATATAAGCTCAGAAGAGGCGATCCCTCCGAGAGCAGCGGAGAAGAGGACCCGGAGAAAGAGGGGAGCGGAAAGACCCCCGCATGGAAATGTCTCCTACTGGTGGCTGCCGGCATGGCCTTCCTGTATCTCGGAGCGAGGGCTTTCATCGAGGGCGCCGTTGAGCTTGCGGGTGTATTCGGGGTCTCCGACCTCATGATCGGGCTGATCGTGGTCGCGATCGGGGTATGTCTCCCGGAGCTTTGCATCTGCGTCGTGGCCGCCTACCGCAAAGAGAATGAACTCGTGGTAAGCAACATCGTGGGAAGCGTGGTGTTCAACTCCTTCTTCGCGCTGGGGGTCGGAGTTGTTTACACAGAGGTCCCGGTCACTCATTATACCATGGTGTTCCATCTTCCCGTAATGATAATGATGGCAGTTCTGGCACTGATAATGGTCAGGAGCGGGAACAAAGTGTCTAGGCCGCAGGGGGCGGCGCTGATATGCGTCTATTCCGTCTACATCCTGCTCATGGCCCTGTTCCCGGAGCTGACACAGGGCCTGATCTGAATCAAGAGTAGTAATACTCGCCTTTAGATTTCTGTTCCTTGTCAAGCCTGGAATCCGACTTGTTGATCCGGGGGCGTTTGGTGTCCGCGTCGCGCCTGAATGTGATGTCGACCGCGCTCAGGAATTTGTTCATCCCGTCCCTCATATCGAACGGCCCCTCCCCGATGCCGTGGTGCCCCGGTTCGCCGCCGAAGACCATCATGGAATCCGACACCATGTCCAGGAAATAGATGTCATGGTCGACTATCATCCCGCTCCTTCCAGTCTTCTCCATCATTCTCCTGATGGTCCTGGCGGCGTTCATCCTCTGGTTCGAATCCAGATATGCGGAGGGTTCGTCGAAGAGATACATGTCCGCCTCCGCCGCAAGGCACATGGTTATCGCCACTCTCTGAAGCTCGCCGCCGGACAGGGTCCTGGCGTCCTTGTCCATCAGGTGTTTTATTCCCAATGGGTTCAGCACCTCCCCCTCGAAGAATCCCGAGTTCACGGTGTCGTACGCTTTGGCGTAAAGAAGGTCTCTGACGGTTCCCTCGGCGTCCGCCGATATATATTGGGGTTTGTATGATACTTTTACAACGGACGCAAGGTTTCCCTTGTCGGGTTTGATCACGCCAGCTAGCATTTTCACGAAAGTGGTCTTACCGGTGGCGTTGGGTCCGACGATGCCCACAGACTCCCCTATCTTCACGGCCCCTTTCCCGATGGTCAGCTTGAATCCCCCGAGGTCCTTCTCTGCGCCGTCAAACTCCACGAGGTCGGGGGTATTCCATTCCGCCCTCGGAGGGGACGAATCGAATTCTATCGGTCTGTCCCTGAATCTGATGTTCTCTTCCGGAAGATAACCGTCCAAATAAACGTTGATGGCTGTCCTCACCTGTCTGGCCAGCGTGAATACCCCATATGCGCCCTCGGAACCGTATACGACGTTCACGTTATCCGCGAGATAATCGAGTATCGCAAGGTCGTGCTCTATCACGATGACCTGTTTGTCCGCGCTCAGGCCTTTGATGATCCTCGCCATCTTCACCCTTTGATAGATGTCCAAATAGGAAGTGGGTTCGTCGAAGAAGTATATGTCCGCCTCCTTCATCACGGTGGCGGCCATCGCCAGCCTCTGGAGCTCTCCGCCGGAGAGCTTTGTCAGTTCGCGGTCAAGCACTTCTCCGAGTTCGAAGAGTTCTGCCGCTTCTTCGATATTCATCCGCTCCTGCACCCTGCCCAAGAGGTCCCGCACGACGCCGTTGACGCTCTGCGGTAATTTGTCGACATACTGCGGCTTCACGGCGACCTTCATGTTCCCGGAGTACACATTCTTCAGGTGGTCGTACAATTCGGTCCCGGCGAAGTGTTCCAGAACCTCGTCCTTCGGCGGCGGGGCGCTGAATCTTCCGAGATTGGGGACCTCCGCTCCCGACAGCAGTTTTATCGCCGTCGTCTTGCCTATGCCGTTAGGCCCGAGTATGCCGGTGATGACCCCCCTCTTCGGGACAGGCAACCTGTACAGACGGAAGGAGTTCTCCCCATATTGGTGCACCATCTCCCCTTTGAGCTCGTCGGCGAGACCGATTATCTTTATGGCATCGAACTGGCATTTGTTGACGCAGATGCCGCATCCGTGGCATAACGTTTCGGATATCAGCGGTTTGCCCTTCTCCGTGAACGTGATGCATTCCACTCCGGTCCTTACGAGAGGACAGAACTTGACGCATTCTTTGTTGCATTTTCGATTCTGACATCTGTCATGCAGCACGGCGGCTATTCGCATGTCCCCGCCTATTTGTTATGTTTGATTTAACCTTTAGGCTGGTTTTTGCACCCGATAAGATAATTCATTATAACCAATGTCAATAGAGGGGTATGGAAGCGCACGGAACGAAGGGCGTGGAGGTCCTGTTGGGCGACCCCAAGAAGGCGGTCATAGCCTTCTCGATACCTATCGCCGTAGCGCTGTTCGCTCAGCAGAGCAATAATCTCATCGACAGTTTCTGGGTCACGAGTCTCGGCGCTGGGGCCATGGCCGCCTTGGGACTGGTCTCCCCCGTGTATGCGGTCCTCATCGGGATCGGCAACGGCCTGGGCATCGGCACGTCGGCGGCGATCGCAAGGAACATAGGGATGGGCAGATCGAAGGACGCGGGCGGGATAGCGGTCCAGTCGCTGATCCTGTGCGCCATAGTGGCTATGATAATCACACCCATCCTCCTGCTGACGGCAGAACCAGTGTTGATCGCCATAGGCGCGGGACCGACGATCGAAGCGTCTATGGATTTTGCGGTCCCGCTGTATCTTTCCACAATTCTGATACTGATCAGCGGAGTGATGTCTGGAATCCTGAGAGGAGAGGGGGCGGTCAGAAGGTCCATGTACATACAAGTGTTGGGAGCGATTTCGAACCTTGTCCTGGACCCGATATTCATCTACACGTTCGACATGGGCGTTGCCGGCGCCGCCTGGGCGACCGTGGTCGCCTTCGGGATATCCATCCTTCTGGGATTGTACTGGTATCTGTTGAAGAAAGACATGTTCCTCAAACTCAGGAGGCAGGACCTGAGGTTCAATAAGCACTATCAAAAAGAGATACTGTCAGTGGGGCTTCCGCAGTCGGCTGAGTTCTCTGTCATGAACATATTCAACGTGTCGTTCAATTTCTGCATAATCATGGTCGGCACGACCGACGCCATGGCCATCTATACCGTGGCATGGAGGATAGTATATCTTCTTATGATACCGGCGATGGCAATGGGCGGAGCCATAGTGTCGTCATGTTCGGCGGAGTTTGGCATGAAGAGGTACGACATGATCCGCAAAGCATACGGATTCTCTGTGAAAATGTCAATTCTTATACTCGCGGCCCTGTCGCTGATAATGGTCCTTCTGGCGGATCCGATCGCGTCGATATTCACCCAGGCTCCGGATATGCAGTATCTGCATGACGATATGGTGAAGCTGCTGTACATCTTCTCGCTGTTCGTTCCCATAATGTCGCTGGTGTTCGTTGGGTCTTCCCTGCTGCAGGCGCTCAACCGCTCGAAGGTGGCCCTTGTTTCCTCCTTCATAAGGAACCTTGTGCTGGCCGTGCTGTTCCTTCTCGCCGCGCATCTGATAGGGACGCTCCCGTCGCTATGGTGGGCGATGACCGTTACCGAGATATTCGGCGGTGCGCTGATGGGATAATGGGCATACATCGTGCTGAAGGACGCCGCTAAGAGGGATGGCAGATCGATAAGGTCCGACACCTGACCCGCGAGAACGACCCTTATCAGGACAGCCGCCCCGTGTGTAAAAATAGTCCCCTCTTTCATCCACGGACCGGTATAACGGCCCGTCTGCACGAAACCCGCTCAAATGCCGGGAAGGTCTGTT
Organism: Candidatus Methanoplasma sp.; assembly: GCA_031283015.1. Classification (GTDB taxonomy): domain Archaea; phylum Thermoplasmatota; class Thermoplasmata; order Methanomassiliicoccales; family Methanomethylophilaceae; genus Methanoplasma. Next base: position 2,363 of record JAITCQ010000011.1, on the reverse strand, counting down.
TTCCAACACCTTTATTATCGTCATCGGCGTTGGACTCCCTGGTTCAAATGTCAAAGATCTGCATCAACATCGCCTGGCCTTATGCGAACGGCCCCATCCACCTAGGACATGTGGCAGGGTCGCTTCTCCCGCCCGACATATTCGGCAGGTACAACCGTCTGAAAGGGAATGAGGTGCTGGTGGTGGGAGGGTCCGACCAGCACGGGACGCCCATCACCGTCACCGCGGAGAAAGAAGGGTCCACTCCCGCCGAGGTAGCCGACAGATACCACAGGATCAACAAGAAAGCGATAGAGGACATGAGCATAGAGTATTCGCTTTACAGCAAGACTCACGGAGCCCCCCATATTGAGGTAGTCAGCAAAGTGTTCACCACTCTCTTGGAAAAAGGATACCTCTATGAGAAAGAGACCAACCAGTATTACTGCGCCGCATGCCAGAAGTTCCTTCCGGACAGATACGTCGAGGGGACATGCCCCAAATGCGGGGCGAAGGAGGTCAGGAGCGACCAGTGCGACAGGTGCGGCACGACCTTCGAACCCGGGGACCTGATCGGCGCCAGATGCATACACTGCGACAACGAGCCCGAGGTCAGGCTCTCCAATCACTTCTTCCTCAAGCTGAGCGCGTTCAGCAAACAGCTGATGGAATTCGTCGGCGACAAGGATTACTGGAGGCCGAACGTCAAGACCTTCACCATGAATTGGCTGAAAGAGGGTCTGATCGACAGAGCGGTCACCCGAGATATGTCCTGGGGGGTCCCCGTGCCGGTGCCGGGGTGGGAGGACAAGGTGATCTACGTTTGGTTCGAGGCCGTGATAGGATACCTGAGCGCGTCGATAGAATATTCCAAGATCATTGGGGACCCAAACTACTGGAAGATGTTCTGGAACGACACAGAAACAAAACATTATTATTTCATAGGAAAGGACAACATCCCGTTCCATTCGATAATATGGCCGGCGATACTGATGGGCGCGGGAAAACTGAACCTCCCGCACGATATACCCGCCAACGAGTATCTTATGTTCAAAGGCGACAAACTTTCGAAAAGCCGCGGCGGGGCCATAGACATCCCCTCCGTCCTTTCCAAATACGATGTCGACGCGGTGAGATACTACCTTTCGGTGAACATGCCGGACACTCACGACGCAGACTTCACCTGGGATGACTTCCGGACAAAGGTCAACAGCGAGCTTGTGAGCGCGCTGGGCAATTACTACCACAGGTGCCTGAGCTTCACTCACAAGAACTTCGGCGTGGTGCCCGGTGCGGATCCCGGAGAAGGCGCAAAGGAGGTGTCCGACGCGATATCCTCGACCCTGAGGGAATACGAGGACTGTCTTTCCCAATGCGATTTCAAGAAAGGCATCAGGGCGGTAATGGAACTCTCCCGTTTCGGGAACAGGTATTTCGATTCGGTAAAGCCGTGGGCGTTGGTAAAATCAGATAAGGAACAATGCGGCAAAGTGATGAACAGTAACCTCAGGATAGTGAAAGCCCTCGCCGTGATGGCCTGGCCGTTCATGCCCTCCTCGTCGGAGAAGATCTGGGGATACTTGGGATACGAAGAGGGAATAGAGAAGAGCGGAATGGAAACGGTATTGTCTGAAATCCCTGTCGGGAGGGCGCTCCCGGAGCCGGCCCCGGTATATAACAAAGTTGAGATCGAGGTCTCCGGGGAGGATGAGAACGGCGGGGAAGCCGCCGCGGAAGGAAGTTCCTTTATGGATTTCAAGGGTCTCGACCTCCGCGTAGGCAGGATAATAAGCGCGGAAGACCACCCGGACGCCGAGAAACTGTTCCTTTTGAAGATCGACATCGGCGAAGAAACGCCCAGACAAATAGTCGCGGGACTGAGGGCCTACTATTCAAAGGAGCAGATGGTCGGAAAGAGCATCATCCTCGTGTCCAACCTGAAGCCCGCGAAGCTGAGGGGGTTCATGTCCCAAGGAATGCTCCTCGCCGCGGACGACGAGGCGCTGGGGGGGACATCCGTCCAGCTGCTGAGGCCGTCGGAGGATATCCCTCCGGGAACGAAGATGAACTCCGGACTGGACAATTCCTCGTCCGTTATAGAATACAAGGATTTCCAGAAGGTCAAAATGGCCGTCTTCAGAGTGCCCAGTGAAAAGATCCCTTTCAACGAGAAGACCGACCTCCCGGGAAGGGGGCCGGAGCGCATAGCCCTGGTACTTGACGGCGGCAGCGTGGTGAAACTTAGCGACGGTAAAGGATGCACGGCGACGGTCGATTCCGAGATAATGGACGGAGCAAGCATCAGATGAAAGCGGACCTGCACATACATTCGAACTTCTCCAACGACGGGAGGTCCACAGTGGACGAGATAATCGAAGCGGCCG
>JAITCQ010000078.1 GCA_031283015.1 Candidatus Methanoplasma sp. | reverse complement strand
GAAGCGATATTGAAATGCCTTGACGACAGGGAAGCGCTTTCCGCGAACGCGAGGAGGACGGCCGAGTCCTATTCGATGGAGACTGTGGGAAAGAAGATGGTCTCGCTCTACGAGGACGTGGTCGACCGCAGGAAGACCCCGTAAAACCATTAATAATCGCAATCGATACTTGATGCATGGCCGACGGAAGACCATTCCTGTCCGTGTACGGGCACGTTACGATCGATCAGATAATCTCGGTCAAGAGATTCCCCGAGTTGAATGAATCAGTGGATGTTCTTTCAAAACACACAACGCTCGGAGGGACCGGAACGAACATAGCAATGACCGCCGCGAGACTTGGCGTCCCTACTGCGATATGTGCGTTCGTCGGCGAAGACTTTCCCTTCAGGTATGAAGGGGAGATGGAGGACTCGGGATTGATAATGGACGAGATGATCTCCGTCGGGGAGTATGAATCGTCTCAGGCGATGGTGATCAACGATGCGGAGATGAAGCAGAGGGTGATATTCTACCAGGGTCCACAGGGAAGTGCCAGCAAACTTGACCGCATGCTGACGGGGAACGCTTCGAGATCGTCCTTCGCACATTTCTGCACGGGGGACCCGGACTATTACATCTCGGTAATGGAAGCCGTGGCCGGCGGTCCGAGGATATCCTTCGATCCCGCGCAGGAGGTGTACAAAATGTGGAGCGGGGACAACATCCGAAAGGCCCTGAGCTTATCCGACTCTCTTTTCTGTAACGAATACGAAGCGAGGGTGATCGAAAGGAACCTCGGGATAAAGGACGTGATGGACATCGAAGAGGAACTCGTCGTCCGCACCGAAGGGGAAAGAGGCAGCACGGCTAAGATCAATGGCGAGATCGTGCGGATTCCGGCGATAGAAGGAAGGTCGTTCGCCGACGCCACCGGCGCAGGGGACGCCTTCCGCGCCGGTTTCTATTGCGGTCTGTACAAAGGATATGATGTTCACGAGGCTCTGATACTTGCGTCGGCGACCTCATCCTTCGTTGTTGAAAAGATAGGCGCGCTTACGAACACACCCAGATGGGAAGAGGTGCTTGAACGCGCCGACAGATACTTGTGATAAAAATGATGATCGCGATAACAGGCACGCCCGGCACCGGGAAAACGTATCTCGCCGAAGAGCTCAGGCGCAGAGGATATGCCGTTCTGGATATCAACGAGATCATACGCAGCAACGGACTCCTCGGAGAGAAAGACGAGGCCAGAGACACATACTGCGTCGACACGGACGCGCTCGATCCTTTGCTGGAAAAATACCGGACGGACGAGACCGTCTTCATCGAAGGTCACTTCTCGCATTGTGTGGAATGCGACCTGATAATAGTACTCAGGTGCGAACCCGAGACGCTCGCCGGAAGGCTGAGGGAGCGCGGTTATTCCGAGAGCAAAGTGATCGAGAACGTCCAGGCGGAGATACTGGACGTGATACTGTGCGAGGCCGTCGAGACTGGCGTGTCGGTATGCGAGATCGACTCGTCCGAGGTCGGTACAAAGAGAGTAGCGGACAAGGCCGAGGACTTCACCAAAGGGAATACCGATAAATACCGACCGGGGAATATTGACTGGACGGGGGAGTTGGAGAAATGGTTCTAGACGGACAGAGGGGCAAAGCGGATTTCGCTTTGGCCCCCGTTGCAAAAAAGCTGATAAACGTCAATCCGAACCATATTTCGTGGATAGGTCTCATCCTCGCGTTCGTCTCCGGATTGCTGCTCTACCTCAGCTTCGAACGCCACTATCTTCTCCTGATCGGAGCGGCGGTCGTCCTTCTCTCCGGATACTTTGACGCTCTGGACGGAAAGGTCGCCAAACTCGCCGGAAAAGCATCGGACAAAGGGGATTATCTTGACCACGTTTTCGACAGATACGCCGACGTGTTCATGATCGGCGGTGTCGCCGTAAGCGCTTGGTGCAACCCGTACATAGGGATGCTGGCACTAGTGGGGGTGCTTCTGACCTCGTATATGGGGACACAGGCCCAGGCGGTGGGCGCGCCGCGCCTGTACGCGGGATTGCTGGGGAGGGCGGACAGGGTGGTCCTGAGCACACTGTTCCCCGTGATACAATTCATAATGATCTATGCGGGACACCCGCTGATAGATATATCTGGATATTCGATATCATGGCTGGAGATCATGATGATATGGTTCGCCGTCGTCGGCAACCTCACCGCGGTCCAAAGAGCGATGGTCACTTGGAAGAATCTTTCCAAAAAAGACTGATATCAGGGTTTCTCCTCCTTCTTCTGCGTATTTCCCGATTTTACTCTGTAATATGAAAGAGGGTGGTTGATCTTCGCGCACAGATTGTCCGGATCGAAGCATATGCCGTTCGTCCTCATCGTTGCGCACTCCGGAGGGGTGTAACCCTCCCCGCCTCTCTCCTCTCCGGTTATATGCTTGATCTGATAGCTTGATTTGGATTCGTCGAAATCCGGCGACTGCGCGAAGAGACCGATTATCTGTTCGTATGTAAGGCCGAGCGCGTTGAGATAGGAAACGAGAGCGAACCTTGCGCTGTGCGGAAGATTCACGCCGTTCTGCGCGCTTGCCAGTATGGCCTTCATGCATGGAGGAAGATGATCCGGATTCATGCCCTCCCCGCCGGTCGGACTCAGTTTCTTCTTCGTGTCGGACAGGACCATGTTCACGCGGTCGATGTCCTTTCTCATGATCTTCCTGAACGCATCCGGGACGTTCAGAGGAAGTTCTGATTCGATCCGTTCCTGAAGCGCATTCTGAAGTAGTCGGGCGAATCTGTCGGGGTCCAGAAGGACGAAGCCGCCTTTGAGGTCGGTGTTGATGAGCTTCCACTCCGATGCCTTCATCACGTGAGAGAATCTCAGATAATCGCTGAAATGCATGTTTATCCGGCCTTCCGCGGCCGCGGTGGACCTTACTTCAAGCTCTTCCGCCACCGCCATCTCCGACCCGGGGTCGTTGGAAAGAAGGCCGTTCATCCTCGACGCCTCCGCAAGAGCATATCTTTTCGTAAGGAACCGGTCGTTTATGCAGGAGACTATCATCCTCGCGTAGGGATACGAGAGGATCTCCATCAGCCTGTCATATTCCTGAAGAAGGGGGACGTCGCCCACCTTATGCTGGGATACGGCATCGAGCACGCGCTCCAGGCCCCTTTTCCTGGCACTTTCGTAGGACGACGAACTGATAAGGGATTCGATATCGGCGGAGTTCTCTTCTGCGAACTGAGCGGATCCCCTGAGGAAGGGATATCTTGCGGCCTGAAGAGAGTCCATGCGTCGTCCTATGCGGTGAACGGTAATTTAGGTTTCGCATGCTCCCCGGCGGCATCCGCCCTCGTCTGCCGCGATCAGGAATTGAGTCCGCGCAGTTTTGCCGCCGCTTCCCGGCGCACTTCGGGATGGATGTCGTGCTCAGCAACGTCCTTAAGGATATCTTCGCTGGTCAGTTTCTTTATCGCCGCCAGGCGCACATCGGAAAAGCGGTCGTTCTTCGCCACGTATGCAAGGACATCCTCGTCGGTCAGCCTTCCGACCGCGTCCCAACGTACAAAGTGGTCGCCGCCGTTCATCGCAACATCTCCGAGTATGGACTCGTCGGTGAGTTTCCTCACCGCCTCCCGGCGCACATCGCAGTCGCCATCGCTCCTCGCCAGGGTTCCGAGTATGGACTCGTCGGTAAGCTTCGCCACCGCCTCCCGGCGCACCCGCGGGAAGGGATCGTTCATTGCCACATCCGCAAGCACGTCCTCGTCGGTAAGTTTCGCAACCGCCTCCCGGCGCACCCGCGGGAACTCCTCGTTCTTTATTATGTGCACGAGGACCGACTCATCGGTTATTTTCCTCACCGCCTCCCGGCGCACATCTGGGTCGGGCGCTTTGTTCGCGATCTCTGCCAACTTCGTCTCGTCTGTTTCCGACAGCACTGCTTTCAGCGCGGTGTTCTTGTTCTTTCTTTTCCATGCCGGTTTGAAAGGCCACATATAATATCCCATCCTTAACGGGTTTTTCCGCCATTTACGTATCTGTTCATCTATATGTAGTATTTGCGGGAAGATCTTTCTTGTTTCGACAAGAGGTTTTCTGACAGCCTGGCGAACCGTTCCGAAGCCGGGAAGGGGCTCACTGAGAAAGTGAGACCATGTTCCGGATGTTCTCAAAGACCTCCGGATCATCGATTGCCTCTTTAAGGTCGTCCATTGAGCGGAACGGCCTTTTCACGACTATCTTCGCGGCTCTCTTCTTACCGATGCCGGGAAGCCCCTCTATCGCGGACATGGGCATCGCGTTGACGTTGAACGGAGTGGTCACACCCGTGACGGATCTGAATCCCCAATCGGTGATCGTGACGTCGTGCGATCTTCCCAGTTCTACTTTGTACGGTATCCCGACCAGGATCGGATACGTGCCGATCTGCCTGCCGAACGTAGTGTTCCCGTCGTGCATCTCCATGTAAACTTCCTTCAAGACCGTGCCTTTCGGCACCACGCGTTCCAGCATGACCCTGTCGATCCCTTCCCTCACGGTCTCCTTGAATTTTTTGAACGCCCCCTTATCCACCCTTGTGCCAAATTCCTTCCGGAGGGGCATCACCTGCCGTATGTTGATGCGTCTCACCATCAGGCCCTCGTCCAGGATCCTCTTCAGGAGTTCGATGTTCATTCCGTACGTCTCGCTCGTTTCTCCGTCCAGGCCGCAAATGAGATTTATTCCGGGCAGGAGCTTCGGCAGCCCGACGGGCCCCCGTTCCCCGCCGATATCGTTGATGATCCTCACGGCGTCCATGAGCTGTTCCGGCGTGCAGTTGAGGTTGTTCTCCCGGAAGACCGTCGGGTCCGCGGACTCCAGCCCGAGCGCCAGGACATTGCCGGATGTGCAGCATTCGGTCAGTATCTCAATGATCTCCCTCGATTCCGCAGGGTGCGAGGCTATGACGGCGGGATTCGCGTTGTCCACATGGAGCACATCCAGACCCAGGTCCTTCAGGCCGGTGAACAGCTCCCCCACCGCGCCGGGGTTCGGGACCGGGACATCGGACCCGGACGTCGATCCGTATGATATGATGCATGTCTGCCCCCCGACCCTTATATTCCTTACGCCGAGGGACACGAGCCTCTCCGCCTCGGCGATCACGTCGCCGGGAGAGCGCATAAGCGGCTTCCCCTTCAAAGGCTCTACGCAGAACGAGCATCCGCCGCTCCCGTACCTGTGACATCCTCTGTATGTTTCTATTTCCGCGACCAGAGGATGAGGGAAATCCTGGTGCTGGGTAACTATCTCTGCGCCGAGCAGCATCCATCTGTTCCACTCCTCGAGCGTGCGGGACCTCTCGTTCACTTCCTTGCCGGTCATGCCGTCGTACAGGGATGCCGCCACGTCCTTTTCTATGGCAAAATCGAAACCGGATGCCGCCGGGGACGACGCGGCCGATCCGCCTATCAGCTTCCAGCCTCTGAGCTTAGGCGCCAGAGAGCTCAGTTCTTTCGTCGACATCGGCATGGATCTGAGATACTTCCCAGGAACGGTGCTCCCGGAAAGGACGACGCTGACATCGGCATCCGGGATCTTCCTTCCCTTTCGTATCATATCCATCGAGACATAGTCGACGGACGCCCCGGCGTCGATCGATGCGCCGGCGATCGATCGGACCATCGGGGAGATATAAGGCGGAACGCCCAATGCGGCAGGGTCGTCGATGTAGCCATCTATCAGGACCACTTTGATATCTTTAACCATGTTCGAGTTCTGGGAGTGTAAATTAGGTATAAATATGAATAGTGTTATCAAGGTGGTTGCAATTCGAAAAAATATTACGATATTCGTAAA
>JAITCQ010000030.1 GCA_031283015.1 Candidatus Methanoplasma sp. | reverse complement strand
GGGGCGGGCAGGATAGCCCGCGCCGGAGCGTCTGCGATGGGTGAGTTCGCCGGGAGTTACTCGGGCGGTTCTTTGGAAGAGTTCAGAGCGGACCTAGATACTGCAAGGATGACCCTGCTGGCATCCAGACCCACGGCGGTCTCCCTATGGAATGGGGTCCAGGCCTGCATGAGGGAGATCAAGGACGCCTCGTCCTTGGAAGAGGCGAAAGCGCTGGTCATACGCAATGCGGAGGCGTTCGTCGAGATGTCCTCGAACGCTGTGGACACGATAGCGAAGATCGGGGCGAAACGGGTGCAGAAAGGCGACACGATACTCACCCACTGCAACAGCAGCGCGGCCCTTGGCGTGATAAAAGAGGCGGACGCCCAAGGCAAGGATATCAAAGTGTACGCGACGGAATCCCGCCCCTGGAGGCAGGGGCTGCTCACAGTGAGAGAACTGTCGGAAGCCGGCGTTGACGTTACGTTAATAATCGACGGCGCAGTGCGTTCGGTGATGAAGAAGGTCGACAAAGTGTTCGTCGGCGCGGACACCGTGACATCGAACGGCGCGGTGATCAACAAGATAGGAACATCTCAGCTGGCACTTGCCGCGAACGAAAGAAGGGTACAGTTCAATGTCTGCACGGAAACATACAAATTCTCGCCCATGACCCTGTTCGGCGAGATGGTGGAGATAGAAGAAAGGGACTGCGGGGAAGTGGCGGACGCGGAGGCGCTTCCCAAGGACGTCAAAGTTTACAACCCGGTGTTCGACACCACTCCGGCAAGGTACATAGACGCGATAATAACCGAACTCGGTATCCTTTCGCCCGGGTCCGTATACGATGTCATGGTGAGACAGCTCGGGTATGACGTGATCAGAATGGGGGACATCCAATGAGAACATACTCATACATGCATATAGGAGAGGAGATCGACCGCGACGCGCATGTCATATGCAAATACCGCGTAACTACCGATCTGCCCATAGAGAAAGCGGCGGAAGCGATCGCCGCGGAACAGTCCACCGGCACATGGACGGGGATATCCACCCTGGACGAGGACGTGTTCACGAGATACGGCGGGAAGGTCATCGGCATCAAGGGCGACATCGTCACCATAGCGTTCCCCGAGGAGGACTTCTGCATAGAGAACGGGGGCATCCCACAGATACTGAGCATAATAGCCGGAAACCTCTTCGGCCTCGAAGCGCTGCACGGCGTGAGGCTCGAGGATGTGGAGTTCCCGTCGAGCATAATGAGAAAATATAAAGGACCGAACTTCGGGGCGGACGGCCTGAGGAAGATACTGGACCGTCCGGATAAACCGCTGGTGGGAACGATAGTCAAACCAAAGATAGGATTGTCCCCGAAGGACACGGCGAGTTATGTCTACGAAGCGGGAAGCGGCGGACTCACCAACAGCAAGGACGACGAGACCCTGGTGGACCAGAGGTTCTGTCCTATCGAGGACAGGACGAAGGCCATCGCGGAATCCCTCGACAAACTGAAAGAGGAAGGCCACAGGATGGTCCACGCGATCAACGTCAGCACCAACGGGGAGAGGATCGTCCAGCTTGCGGAGGACGCCCAATCCTGGGGCGCCAAACAGATCATGGTCGACGTGATCACATGCGGGTTCGCGGCCGTCCAGGCCCTGGCAGAGGACCCGAAAATAAAGGTCCCCATACACGTGCACCGCACGATGCACGGAGCATTCACAAAGGACCCGCTGCACGGCATAGCAATGCTTCCGATCACAAAGCTGGTGAGGATGTGCGGAGGGGACGCGCTTCACATAGGGACCCTCGGGGCAGGCAAGATGGCCGGCAGCGTCAAAGGCGATCATGACAGTCTGGAAGCCTGTCTGAACAGGTCGTTCGGTCATAAGAACATGATGCCCGTATGTTCGGGAGGGGTTTATCCGGGAGTGATAGCCGGTATGGTGCGAGCGTCGGGTTTCAACGTGCAGATACAGGCGGGCGGAGGCGTGGCAGGACATCCAGGCGGAGTAAGGAAAGGCGCCATGGGCATGTGCCAGGCAGTAGACGCCGCATTCAAAGGGATAGACGCAGAGGAATACGCAAAAGATCATCCGGAGCTTAAAGCGGCTCTTGACAAGTGGGGGATAAAATGAACATAAAGATAAGGTTCCTGGACATAAGCACGGAACCCATGGTCCTGATGAACCGCGAGGACGCCTTGAAGATAGGCGGGAAGGACAACGACCGAGTAAGAATAGACGGCAAAAGGTCGGCCACGGCGCTCCTGAGCGTATCAGATTTCGTCGGCGCGGGAGAGGCGGTGCTGTCCAGCGTTCTGAGGGATAAGATCGGCGCGTCCGACGGGGATGACGTAAGCATAGTCTACGCTCCCAGCCCGGAGTCCGTAAGAAGCATCAGAAAGAAGATGGACAAGGGGAAACTTTCCAAGGAAGAGATATACGCGATAGTGACGGACATCCTCGAGAACCGGCTCTCGAAGATAGAGGTGTCGGCTTGGCTCACGGCGCTGTACATCAACGGGATGGACATAGACGAGATAGCGGACTTCACGGAAGCCATGGTCGACACAGGTGACCGAGTGGAATTCGACCGCACCCCCGTGTACGACTTCCACAGCATGGGCGGGGTCCCCGGCAACAAGATAACGCCGATCGTGGTATCCATCGCTGCGGCGGCGGGGCTGATGCTTCCGAAAACGTCGTCAAGGGCGATAAGCAGCGCATGCGGCACGTCGGATTTTGTGGAGACATTCTGCGACGTCGAGATGGACGCGGCCACCCTGAAAAAGATATCGGAGAGCGTGGGCGGGGTCCTGGCATGGGGCGGCGCGATGAACCTTGCGCCGGTGGACGATCTTGTGATAAAGGTCGAGCATCCTCTCGGGATCAATCCGCGCGCGCAGATGCTGGCATCCATCCTCAGTAAGAAACTGGCGATAGGCGCCACGCACCTCGTCATCGACATCCCCACGGGGGCGGGCACGAAGGTGCCGACCATAGAGGTCGCAAGAGCGTACGCGAGAGATTTCATGGACCTCGGGGAGAAATTGAATATTCATGTGGAGTGCGCGATCACATATGCGGACCAGCCGGTGGGAAGCGCGATAGGTCCGAAACTCGAAGCGAGGGAGTGCATACGCATCCTCGAAGGTACGAAGCATCCGTCCAGCGTCATCGAGAAGGCGTGCGACCTCGCCGGGATCATATTGGAAATGGGCGGCTTCGCCAACGGGGCGGAGAAGGCCAGGGAGATCTTGGATTCGGGAGCGGCCATGAAGAAGTTCCGCGAGATAATATCCGCGCAAAAAGGGAATTATGATATCAGATCGGACGACCTCGTCCCGGGCGAGTTCGTCGCCGACATAACATCCGTGAAGTCCGGTTATGTGCACGCGATATCCAACAAGGAACTGGTGGCGATCGCGATGGCCGCGGGATCGCCCTCCGACAAAGGAGCGGGCATACTGCTGATGAAAAAGAAAGGGCAAAGGGTCGAGAAGGGCGACGTCCTGTTCCAGATATACGGTGACAACAAGGCCAAGGTCGACAGGGCGAGGGAACTAGCCGCGAAATATAAGCCGTTCGACATAGAAGGGATGCTCCTGAAAAGGATAACCGCCCCCAGGACCAGATAAGATGCGGGCGTTCTGCGTCACCGTCGACCTGGACCGGGACGTGAACATCCTGATACCGGGGGCCGTCCCCGCCGGATCGATAGACCGAGGCTCCGGCACCGGGCCGAGATTCTCGTCCTCGGAGAGAGGTCTGTCACTTCTCATTGACCTCTTCGACCGAATGGGAATGAAAGCGACGTTCTTCGCGGAGGCCGCGACCCTCAAAGCGGTCGACGCAGGCGTAATGTCGGGACACGAGGTCGGGATACACGGGGCGGAGCACGAGGACCTCACCCAGATAAAAGGAGCGGACGGGAAGAGAGCGGTCCTTGAGGAGGCCGTCGCCGCCGTTAAGGACGCGGTCGGCACGGCGCCGGCATCTTTCAGGGCGCCGTATATGAGAGCGGACGAGGAGACCGTCGGACTCCTTCCGGAATTCGGCATAAAAGCGGATTCTTCGCGTTACGCGGAAATGTCACGCTCGCTCATGCCGAAGAGGCTGGATAACGGCATATGGGAGATACCCGTGCCCGAAGGGACCGACGCCGGCGGAAAGAAGATCTCCGCATATCTATGGCCGATGCACGAATCGAAAAGGAGGCCGGAAGACTACGTCAGGATGGCGTCGGCGATGGAGGAAGGCGCGTTCGTTCTTGCGACGCACACCTGGCACATCGTCGAATCCCGGGAGAGGGGGATCATGTCCGAGACCGAGATCGGAACGAACCTAGGCAACGTGAGGAAAGTGTTGGAAGGGATGGAGGACATCGGCATGAGACCGATGACGATCACGGGTGTCAGGGAGGCGATGGAGAAGCGGCCGGTCTGAATCCCATTCTCGTTTCTCGCTAATATAATATAATATAGTGGCTTTCAAATGGGTGGTAAAAGAGTGGTGAAATTTTGTCCGAGCTGATATTGGGAAAGACGGTGTCCGAAAGCATATATTCTGAGCTGAGGGGGAAGATAGAATCCCTTAAGTCCAAAGGCACGACCCCAGGACTGGCGGTGGTGCTTGTGGGGAACGATCCTGCGTCCGAGGTCTATGTCAGAATGAAAGGCAAGAAGTGTGAGGAGCTAGGCATGCATTCGGTCACGGTAACGCTGCCGGACCACACCACCCAGGAAGAGCTTCTGAAAAAGATCGGCGAATTGAATAAGGACCCAAGTATCCACGGTTTCCTGGTCCAGCTGCCGCTGCCTTCGCACATCGACGAAAAGACCATAATAAACGCGATAGACCCGAGGAAGGATGTGGATTGCTTCCACCCGGTGAACGTGGGCAAGATGCTGATAGGGGAGCCGGAATTCCTTCCCGCCACACCGGCGGGGGTGCAGCAGATGCTGGTAAGGTCCGGCGTGGACACCAAAGGAAAACACGTCGTCATAGTGGGCAGGAGCAACATCGTCGGTAAGCCCATGGCGGCGATGATGATGCAGAAAGGCGGCGGCGCGGACTCCACCGTCACCGTGGTACACTCGAGGACCAGGGACCTGCCGTCCGTGACCAGGCTCGCCGACATACTTATAGTGGCGATGGGCAAGGCGAACTTCGTGACCGCCGATATGGTAAAGGACGGAGCGGTCGTGATCGACGTCGGTACGAACCGAGTGGACGATCCAGACTCGCCGAAAGGGTCCAAGCTGGTCGGGGACGTGGACTTCGGGGCCGTGAAGGAAAAGGCGTCCGCGATATCCCCGGTAGCCGGGGGCGTCGGCCCGATGACGATATGCATGCTGATGGCAAACGCAGTGGCGGCCGCCGAGAAAGCGGCCGTATCAAGGTGATGTTATGATGAGGGAATGTGAGGAGCACGGTTACTTTCGCGACGAAAGCTGTCCCATATGCGGGGAGGAAGGAAAGTTCCTGATGAGCGACTTCGAGGTCGAGAAACTGGGCAGGACGATGGCCGGCATACTGAGGCACGGGAAGTTCGGTCTGGACATGGACGACCAGGGTTTCGTTGACATGAGGGATATCGTCGCCGTTATGAAAGCGAAGAACCCGAGGATGAAATGGCTGAGGACGCACCACATCGAGGCGATGGCCGAGACCGACCCGAAAGGAAGATACCAGATATCCGGGGCGGATGTGAGGGCAACGTACGGGCACACGATCGAGCTGAGCCTCAGGCTCCCGGTCGACGACATACCGGACGTGCTTTATTTCCCCACCACGGAAGAGGAATGCGAGATACTGCTCGAGGACGGTCTATTTCCGTCGGACAGGGCGATGGTGCATCTCTCCCTTTCATACAAGGATGCGGTGAAGGCCGGATCGGTCAGAGTGCAGGAGCCGATGATACTTGCGATCGACACCGTGGGATGTATCGACGCGGGGATAGAGATAGGCAAGGCCGCGAAGACTGTGTTCCTCTGCGATCAGGTCCCCCCCGAGTTCCTGTACGCCGCCGAACCGGAGGATGACGGTCCGGACGAGGACGAAGAAGACTACATAGAGGACGAAGAGGAGTGACCATGGTGCAGATCCTCCGACCGGATGAGGTCAGGCAAAGATACGGCCAACTGTTCTGCAAGGGTTTCCTCACCATGGTCGACGAGGAGAAGGGGATCGCGCAGATAGTCGAGAAGTGCATCTCTAAAGGTCCGGGAGAATGGGACGTCGTGAACCGCAGGAGATCGGGGGGTGTAATAAAAATGATACGTATGGACGGGCAGACCCTGATAATGGACGCGGTCATCGGGGAAAAGGAACTCAGCTTCGGCCCGGTGTCGGAACACGTCGGAGGCCAGGGCCTGGCGGCCCTGAAGATAGAAGGGGATAGGGTAAGGACGACCTGGTACGGCATCGCGGGAGCCACGGTCGGCATAGGCGCGTGCATAGCGCAGTGCCCCGACGTCATCCAGACGGAATACCCGGACGATTTCAGGATGGGCGGCGCCCACGCCGCGCACGTGGACATAATCACGCCGAAGACGGTCAGGGTCATCGTGGGTGTGGACG
>JAITCQ010000094.1 GCA_031283015.1 Candidatus Methanoplasma sp. | reverse complement strand
TATATATGCCGTGATGAACCCGTGACCAATCGCTGGCCGGAGGACATCTCCACACGCCCTGCGGTTCCGGAGGCCCCGTTCCGGAGCCTCTGTCCCGGCGGCCTCCTTACCGCCGGCGGCCCGGCCTACATGTTTTTCACTTCGGGCGCGTTCGCCGGTATGATCTCCTGAAAACCGGTGCAATACGCTTTTAACCGATTACCGGGATGTTGTTTCATGGCCATGATCGACATAGAGTACAGGCATTCGTCGGAACCTCCGGAAGACGTGGAGATCAGAAGAGAATCCATAGAAGAAATGTCAAAATACCTAAGGAATCTGGTGTACGAAATGCAGATGGCCGACATCTCTTCAAAATTCATAAGCACCGAGGGAGAAGGACCCAACGTGGTCCTCATCAACGGAAAGAAGATACAGGACATACTCGCGGGGTTAGAGATAAAGATGCTCGAATCTGAGGACAGCTGCGACCACGGGAAAGCGAACATCGTGAGCTTGGGGCGTCCGACGCTCGATTGGAACAAAGACGTGATCGAAGATATACCCGACGTCCTGGTCAAGAATGCGGTGTCGAAGGCTTACGCCGACGTGCTGAAGAACAGAATCCTTTAATTCTGGGGTCGTATCTACGGCTGATGTTCGAGATCGTTAAAAGGGACGGACTTGCCAGGATAGGCAAGTTCCAGACAAGGGCAGGAGTATTGGAGACGCCCGCGCTTCTCCCGGTTGTAAATCCGAAGATATGCACCGTGACGCCTAGAGAACTCTATGAGGAATTCGGTTTCAGGGCGATAATAACGAACTCCTATATCATTAAGAACAACCCCGGACTGAGGGCCGATGCCCAAGAGAAAGGACTCCATGCGATGCTGGACTTCCCGGGGGTCATCATGACCGATTCCGGGACATTCCAGAGCCATATGTATGGCGAGGTCGAGGTGACGAACGAGGAAATGGTGGAGTTCCAGAAGAGCATAGGGGCCGATATCGGGACGGTCCTGGACATATTCACAGAGCCATACTGGACAAAGGAACAGACAGCAGCGTCGATCGAGGTCACCCTCGAGAGAACGAAGGACGCCTGCGGATTGAAGGGAGACATGATGATCAACGGGGTCGTCCAAGGTTCGGTCTATTCCGACCTCAGAGAGGACTGTGCCAGGAAGATGGCGTCGATGGATGTCGATGTCCACCCCGTAGGCGGCGTCGTCCCTCTTATGGAGCAGTACAGATACCTAGAGCTCGTTGACGTGGTGATCTCTTCAAAAAAGGGACTGAACCCGAGCAGGCCGGTGCATCTTTTCGGCGCAGGGCACCCGATGGTGCTTGCGCTCGCGGCGCTCATGGGGTGCGATCTCTTCGACTCGGCCTCATACGCAAAATTCGCAAGGGATGACAGGATGATGTTCATAGACGGGACCTGCCGTCTGCAGGACATGCAGTCCCTCGGCTGCGGATGCCCGGCGTGCCGGGGGCTTACTCTAGAAATGATCAGAAAGATGGATAAGAAAGAGAGGGAAAGGACCATAGCAAAACACAACCTCTTCCAGTTAAAAGATGAGCTGGCACTTGTTAAAAGATACATCATGGAGGGCCGTCTTTGGGAACTGGCGGAGATCAGGTGCAGGGCGCATCCCGCCCTGCTAGACGCGCTGAGACGGCTGGAAGAACATCAGGATTTTCTGGAAAGATACGATCCGATAAGCCGGGACGGCGCCATGTTCTACACAGGCGCGGAGACGAGAGGGAGACCGGTGTTCAGAAGGTATATCTCTAGGCTGCTGGAAAGGTACGTCCCTCAGACAGAAAAAGCCGCCCTGTTCTACGACGAGGGAAGCAAACCGTACGGCAGAGCCATGGGGGCGGATTTCGACAGGGTCAGAAGGGCCGGGTATACCCCGGTGGTCGTTTCGCCGTTCGGACCGGTCCCCGCCGAATTGGATGAGATGTATCCCATCGCGCAGTCGGTGTTCCCGAGAACGGAGGACGCCGACACAAGCATTGAATCGGAATTATTCACCGCCGGGTTCCTAGAACGTATGTTCGCCGGTATGGCGGACGGACGAGAGGTGCCGGACGGCGGCAGGGAGGAATACGATCCCAACCTCATCAGGGCCAAAGCCGTGTCGAGGCACCAGTTCGGTAAGGACGCGACGGACGCTCTTTTCAGAGGGAAGATCGATCTGATAATAAGTAAGAACACAGGAAAGATAAGGAATGTCATCTCCGACGGCGAGCACATTCTCTCCATGAGAGCGGGGGACGGGCTGTACACCTTAAGAAAGGAAGGGGCGGAGAGGATCGTCTCTTCGATCCCCGCCCCGTTCATGAGGGTCGGGGTCATGGATGACGCTGTCCCCTTCGTGTCCGAGGGACGGAACGTTTTTTGTCAATTCGTCACGGAATGCGACGGCGGATTGAGACCGATGGACGAGGTCATGGTCACGGACGGAAAGGATAGGGTCATCGCCACAGGCCGCATGGTATTGGTGGCGGATGAGATAAGATCATTCAGGAAAGGGGTCGCGGTCAAGGTCAGGAGCGGGGCCGGAGACGAGTCCTGATGCCTCTTCGGCCGCCTTTATGCATGCCATGAGATCGTCCGCGGTGTTCCGCATCGTACCGGCGTTGTCCGCCGATATCCTCATGAGCAGCTGATCTCCCAAAAGTTCGGTCGAGACATACCCCTCGTTATCGGGGGATATCGAATCGAAGATAGCCTTTGCCGTCCTTTCGTCATCGTATCTGATACGGATTTCAAGCGAGATCATAGGTCACTTCTTCTGCCCCAATATGTATCTGCAGACGGCCTTTCCGACATCTTCCGTTGTCAGCTTCCCGCCCAGGTCCGGTGTGGTGAGTCCGTTGTCGAGGCAATGTCTCACGGAATCCCTGAGCATCTTCCCTTCTTCGGGGTAGCCCTGGTTCTCAAGCAGCATCTGCGCCGCGAGTATCGCCGCGATGGGGTTGGCCTTCTTTTGGCCGGCGATGTCCGGTGCGGAACCGTGGATGGGCTCGAACATACTGACCCCTTCCGGGCTGATGTTGCCGCTCCCGCCCATCCCAAGGCCTCCCTGAAGCTGCGCGCCCAGATCGGTGAGTATGTCTCCGAACAGGTTCGGGACCGCCACTGTGCCGAACGTCTCCGGTCTGACTATCATAGCCATCGCCATGGCGTCGACGAACATATATTCCAGACCGATACCGTATTCTCTGGACATCTCTTCGAATATCGTCCTCTGCATACCGTAGATGTGGGTGCAAACGTTCGCTTTATCGACGAGCGTGACCTTCTTGTCCCCTCTTGCTTCCGCGTAGCTGAAAGCGTAATCCGCAAACCTGGTGATGCCTTTTTTCGAAAGCAGCCCTATCTCGAATGCGAAATCGTCGCCGTTAGAAGAGTTGGTCCTGAGTTCCATGTCCAGTTCGTAAAGTTCTCTTTTTATCTTTACGCTGGCGTTCTTCCTGCTTCCGCTAAAGGTCCCTCCGGCCCCCATGTAGAAGTCCTCGGTATTCTCTCTAAGGAAGCGTATGTCGAACGGGACCTCCCTTTTCAGCGGCACGAAGGGGAACCACGACGTCACCGGCCGGAGGTTGATGTATTGATCGAAGACTGCCCTCATCTTAAGAAGTATGCCCTGTTCCAGGACCCCGGGCTTGACCCTCGGGTCGCCTATCGCCCCAAAGTATATGGCGTCCTTCTTCCGAAGACCGCTTATATCCTCTTCCGTAAGAAGTTCGCCGGTCGTAAGATATCTCTCTGATCCGATGTCGAACAGCT
This sequence comes from Candidatus Methanoplasma sp., assembly GCA_031283015.1. Lineage (GTDB taxonomy): Archaea > Thermoplasmatota > Thermoplasmata > Methanomassiliicoccales > Methanomethylophilaceae > Methanoplasma. The sequence continues at coordinate 2,078 of JAITCQ010000094.1, read as the reverse complement.
CGCCGTCATAGTCAAAGGACGATATCTCACATACCGCGTCCAGCACCTCCATGCCGACGTCGATTACCTCCTTTCCTATGCCGTCCCCCGGTATTATCGCAAGGTGCTTCAAAACTTACCCTCCCTGACCATATTTACCAACCCGCCGCATTCCATCAGCCGGGATATGAAGGGGGGATACTGAGGGAACCCGTATTCCTTCCCGCCACCGCATGCCGGTCGGCCGTCTGCGGTCCGGCCTTCGACCCTTATTTTCCCGGTGTCCGTGCATACCTCGATCGTGTCTCCCTCTTCGGCGTCTATCCTGCATTCGACCAGCAGCAGTCCGATGTTCATGGAGTTGCGGTAGAATATCCTGGCGAATGATTCGGCCACTACGCAGGAGAACCCCGCCTGTACCAGCGACAGCGGAGCGTGTTCTCTGGACGATCCGCATCCGAAGTTCTTTCCGGCCACGAGTATGTCCCCCTTTCCGATCTCCTGCGCCACACCCGGCCTTACCTTCTCGAATATGAAATCGTTCAGACGGGCCAGGTTCGCGGACACGAGGCGTTCCGCAGGTATTATCTGATCCGTATCCACGTTATCTCCGAATTTCCAGACCTTTCCTCTTATGTTCGCCATCAGCATCCCTCCGGCTGTTCGGGGACGACTATCCTTCCCGCTATCGCGGAAGCGGCCACTACCTCCGGCCCGGCCAAATAGACCTCCGAGTTCTTGTCCCCCATCCTTCCGATGAAGTTCCTGTTCGTGGAGGAGACCGCTCTCTCTCCGGCGGCCAGTATCCCCATGTATCCTCCCAGGCACGCGCCGCACGTCGGACCGGAGATGAATGCGCCCGCATCAAGGAAGATCTGTATCAGCCCCTCGTCCAGCATCTGCCGGTACACTCTCTGGGTCGCCGGGACCACCAGGAACCTCACGTCCGGGTGGACCTTCCGTCCTTTTATGACGGCCGCCGCGACGCGCATATCCTCTATGCGTCCGTTGGTGCATGACCCCAGATATGCCTGGTCTATCCTCACGTCCGTGTCCTTAACGGCCCGACCATTGCTCGGCAGATGCGGGAATGCGACCATGGACTCTATCTCCGAAAGCTCGTACCTCAACGTCATACAGTAATCCGCGTCGGCGTCCGCCGACACAGGGAGATATTCTCCTTTCACGGTATCCTTTATGTATTCTTCCGTCAGGCCGTCGCAGGGGAATATCCCGGCCTTGCCTCCGGCCTCTATCGCCATATTGGATACGGTCAGTCTATCAGAGACGCCCATGTTCCCCACGCCGGCGCCGTGGAACTCGAACGCTTTATAGTTCGCCCCGTCGACGCCTATGTCGGTGATTATCTTGATGATCAGATCCTTCCCGCCGACATTCTTTCGGAATTTGCCGGTCAGTTCCACCTTTATGGTCTCAGGCACCTTGAACCAAAGCCTTCCGGTGGCGAATGCGACCGCGGCCTCGGTGGAACCTATGCCCGTGGAGAACGCGTTGATGCCGCCGTACGTGCAGGTGTGGGAGTCCGCGCCCACAATGAGCCTGCCGGGAGCGGCGAACCCTTCCTCGATCATTATCTGGTGGCAAACCCCTCCTTTCCCCACTTCGAAATAATTCTCTATCCCGTGGTCTTTTGCGAAGGTCCTCATCTCCTTTGCCTGTTCGGCGGAGGCGACATCCTTGTTGGGGACGTAGTGGTCGGGTATGAGCACCATTCTGTCCTTGAACATCTTTTTCGAACCGATCCTCTCGTATTCTCTGAACGCGATCGGCCCGGTGACGTCATTGACCATGACGTAATCCACGTCGGCGACCACGATCTGACCGGCCCTGGCGTCGGTCCCGGACCTGTCCGACAGTATCTTTTCCGCTATTGTCTTTCCCATCATGCATTCCTCTGTTTTGCGAAATCCCTGTTTATTGCGGCCATCATCGCGTCCACGGATGTCTCCACGATATCCAGGCCGACCGCTTTCCCAACGGATAAGGCGCCGTCGTTCTGCACGTTCCTGATCATCACGGTCACTGCGCAAATCGAATCGCTTTTTCCGGTGATCGCGCTTAGTTTGTATTCTGCCATT
>JAITCQ010000061.1 GCA_031283015.1 Candidatus Methanoplasma sp. | reverse complement strand
GCATCTGCGTATCAGATCGAGGTAGAAAGTTGGAACAGGAAGGACCGGTCACCCCCCGCAAGAACAAAAAGATGTTCATATTCATGAGCCTGGGTATGGCGTTCTTCATGTCCCTGGGCATGTCCTCCGTCATGACCGCGGTCAACGTCGGAGCGGAGGCGTTCCCATGGATATGGCTGAAAAGCTGGCTGCTCGGATTTGCGGTGGCGCTGCCACTGTCGATCGCCGTGCCAAGGTTTCTCAAATGGACCGCGTCTAAAACGCGTATCGGCGGCTGAGCCGGATCGGAGGGCTTACGGACACCGGGCGGACCTTCCGCCCTTCCGGTAAAGAAACTTTATCTCCGGCACCTGCATAACCTAGACCATGAAGAAGGAGATGAGCTCTTTCGACGTCCGCTCGATCGTTTCGGAGATGGCATCGCTGGAAGGGGCGCACATCGATAAGATATTCCACTGGGGCGCCGGGAATGTCCTCTTCCGTCTGAACGTGCAGGGGGACGGGAAAAGAGAGCTGTTCTTTCGGGACAAGAAATGGCTGTACCTTGCGCCTTTCCGCCCGGAAACGCCGGAGACCCCCACTTCATTCGCTACGTTCCTGAGGAAATACATCACGAACGCAAGGATTGGAAAGACCGTGCAGGCCGGTTTCGACAGGATCACCGTCACCGAGATCTTCAAATCCGACGGGGAGTACAAACTGATATTCGAGATGTTCGGAGGCGGGAACGTGCTGCTTGTGCAGGACGGGAAGATAGTCAACTGCCTCACTCACAGGACCTGGAGGGACCGCTCTACCCGCCCCGGCGAGGACTACGTTATGCCTAAGAGCCGGTTCGATCCCATCGAGTCGCCGTTCGGAGAGTTCAGAGAGACATTCAGATCATCTGGTTCCGATACGGTAAGGACTCTGGCGACCGTCGTCAACCTCGGCGGACAGTATTCGGAGGAGATATGCCTGAGGGCGGGCGTGGACAAGAACGCCCCGTCCGGAACGGTCGGCGACGAGGGCCTGAGCAGAATGTACGCCTCACTCAGGGAGATCGTTGACAGCGTCATACAAAACGGCGAGCCTGCGGTGTTCAGAAAGGACGGGAAGATCATAGACGTTGCCCCGGTGGACATGCGCATATACCGCGATGCGGAATCCGAGAGGGTCGGGAGCATGTCCTTGGCGATCGACGCCCTTCTGAAAGAGATCGGGCAGACTGAGGAGGAGGCGTACGTCGACCCGGAGACCGAGAAGCTCAAAAAAAGGATTCAGAAGCAGGCCGAGACCGTCGACGAGTACAGAATGGAATCGGAGGACCTTAAGAACAGGGCGGACGCCGTTTATATGGATTACCAGAGGATCAATGAACTCCTGACCGTGCTCGGTCAGAAGTCAAAGGAGCTCACCTGGGAGAAGCTTGCGGAAGGGGCCAGGAAGATATCTTTCGTCACGGACATCGAGCCTCCCAAGAACACCGTCACGGCGGACATATCGGGGCTGAAGGTCCGGCTGGATTACACAAAGGGGATCGACGCCAACGCCTCGCTGATCTATCAGAGAAGTAAGGACATCGCCGAGAAGGCGAAGAGGGCAGAGGACGCGATGAAGGAGAGCGAGGCCGAGCTGGAGAAAAAGCAGAAAGGCATAGAAAAGGCCAAAGCGGCCGCCTTGGGCAGAGCCCAACCAACCAAACAGTTCTGGTTCGAGAGGTACAAATGGTTCATCACCTCCTCCGGAAAACTGGTCATCGCCGGAAGGGACGCTCACTCGAACGACCATGTGGTCAAAAAGCACCTGAAGGAGAAGGATGTGTTCGTCCATGCGGACGTACACGGCGCCCCTTCCGTTGTCCTTAAGGATGGATACGCCGCAACTCCCGATGAGTTGAGGGAGGCGTGCACCTTTGCTCTGGCACAGTCGAAGGCCTGGGTGGCCGCGCTCCCGGAGGGCGCGGCATTCTGGGCCTATCCGGACCAGGTGAGCAAGACCCCGAATCCGGGAGAGTTCGTTCCCAGAGGTGCGTTCATCGTCAGAGGGAAGAGGAACTACGAACACCATCTGAAGATGGAACTTGGCATTGGAGAGATATCCTATCAGGGCGCGCGGAAGATAATGTGCGGACCCGCCGAACTATTCAGCGGCGGCAGATATATGATCCTGGGTCCCGGAAAGGGAAAGAGCGGAAGACGGTCCGGAGAGATCGCGAAGGACTTCCGGGTGCCGGAGGAGGAGATATCCAGAATACTGCCTCCGGGCGATGTCGAGATCGTGAAGCGCGTGTGGGGTCAGGAGCCGACGGCCGATGACGCCGCAGGCGGATGAAAGTGTAGGTGCCCGCGCCGGAATTCGAATCCGGGTCAAGAGATCCGCAATCTCTCAGGATATCCAAGCTACCCCACGCGGGCGGATTGTTCCGCGGAAAAACCAATCTGTTGTTAAGAGGTTTCAGACTTCCGGACGGGACATGTAGCGCGTTATGTATCCGGCTATCCTGTTCCTCATTTTTACCGAGTATACGTCTGTGAGGTTGTTCACCATCACCTTGTTGTTCTCAAAATCCCTGTTGAACGCCTGAGGGTATTTGTTGAGAAGCTCGATGGCGACTCTCTTGATGTATGTGGGCCTTATCCTTCCCATTTCTTTCACCGATATGGACCCGATTATGGGGATTCCTTATTTAAGCTTGTTGGGTTTGCGCGGGCGGCCACATGACAGCTTCCCCTCCGGGCACGGCCCCCTCATGCATGGCGGCCCTGCGTCCCGGAATATCACAGGGGAGACCTCTGTACAAAGTGCCAGCATTCTGTCCGCCAGCTCCCTAATCTCCCACTGGGCGCGCTCGCAGCATCTCAGCGAGAAGAAATGGCGCAGCTCCCTTGCGTTCATCGTTATCGTTATGTTGGTGGTGCACCCGTTGGGAAGGATGTATCTGGCATCCTCGGCGGGGACCGCCTCCGCCAGTTTCCCGTATGCGTCCCATATCTTCCTCATCGTTTCCTCGTACAGCTCGAGGGACGCGGGATCCGCCCTCACTGTCTCCGGGACCACGTACGTGGGGTCTTTCAGCGATACATATCTCTGGCTCTGCTGGGAGTACGACGCGATCCTATGCCTTACCAATTGATGCGTGAGCGCTCTGGACACTCCGTCGACGGAGAATGTGAACACCGCGTGCTCCACGACCGAGTGGTGGCCCATTCCGACTATCTTGCCGAGGGCTTTCTCCGGATCCTTCATGTCCAAAAGGTCTGCGGAGGCCTTCTCCGAGTAACAGGACCTTCCGGCCGCGGCGCAGATGGAATCGGCGTTCGGGGTGTGCGCAAGAAGCCTTACGTCCATTCTTGAGCCTCCGCCTTTCTGTTCCAGATGCTGGACTTTATGTCGTTCATCCTTTCTTGGTCCATCATGTCCGCCAACCTTATCTTGTATACGTCGATCCCTTCCAATATCTCGCATATCCCCTTGACATGCGCATCTCCCACCACGACCACCATGTTCTTGTATTTTTCCGATGCCTCTCTGATCCTTTCGGCCATGTATTCATTCCTTTCGTCTATCAGCTTCTCCACCAGCGTCGGGAACCTTCTGCGCATCTTGCGGACGTACTTTTCCTCATCCGCTGCGAAACGGCTCTGCGTCAGTTTCAGCCTTTCCCTTCCAAAGAAGCGGTCCGTCACAGAGGACACGGAATACCTCATCCTTTCGCAGGACGACATGCCCTCCTCTACTTCTCTCATGGTCTGCTCGGCATCCATGTCGATGCATACAATGTCTGCGCCGGCGGCCCTGCCGGTTTGGATGGCGGCGAGCATGTCGCTCCCCGTGGCTGCCTCGTTCTCCTTCGACATCCGGTCCTGGTATTCGGCCGTCTCACGGTACAGCCTCGGAAGATCCTCCGAGTCCCTGTCGCTGCCGGAATCGCAAGTCAATGCGGCGTATCTTCTTTCGTCAAGTTCCACGAGGACGGCGTCCGGCCATGTATATTTCACAATGAAGGCGACCTGTTCGAATATCTTGAAAACATGCCCGGTCCCCACCATCGTTATCATCACAGACATAATGCTTTTCCCGAATAGAATGTTTTGTGTTGAGCGCTGTGATCTGCGGCTTCGCCGGATAGGAAATATCGACGGCGGACCTCCTTTCGGTCAAAGGATGGTTTATGTAAAGAGTTAAAAATGGTTTTATTGTGGGAAGTCTATTGCTTTCCATGACCAAGGTGATACTCCGCACGACAATGGGGGACATAGAGATAGAGATGCACGGCGACATGCCGATAACCACCGGCAACTTCGTAAAGCTGGCAGGGGCGGGGTTCTACGACGGGACCGTGTTCCACCGCGTGATCAAGAACTTCATGATCCAGGGCGGGGACCCGGAAGGCACCGGGAGGGGCGGGCCGGGATATACCATAAAGGACGAGTTCGGGACCGGCCACTCCAACCTCAGGGGCACCATATCCATGGCAAACACCGGAAGGCCCGACTCCGGCGGAAGCCAGTTCTTCATAAATCTGGTGGACAACACCTATCTTGACAAAGAGAATCCGAGGACGCCGTACGCGCACCCGGTCTTCGGACGCGTCGTTAAGGGCATGGACGTCGTGGACCTGATCGGCGGTTCCCCGACGGACCGCGGCGACCGCCCGTTGGCCGACATAAAAATATCAAAAGCGGAAGTGGTGGACGGATGACCGACCGCCACGTCATGGAATGTCTCGGCATGTCCAAGGTGGTCATCGAGGACGGGAAGGTCACGGTGGTCAGCGGGCCTAAGGTCAAGTTCTGTCCCCTTTTCAAAAAGTACCGCGGGATAGACGAGCTCACGGAATCGATCGTAAAGTCGAACATCGAGTTCAGGATCGAGTCGTTCGGCATGTGCACGTCCGATCGCCAGATACGCATGAAGGATTTCCTTTCCTTCGGGATATCGGAGGTGCTGAGCTCCGCTCTGAAGCACAGAAAGATAGACGCGGCGGTGATCGCGGCCGACGGCTGCGGCACCGTGGTCGTGACCGACCCCGAGATCGTGCAGGGCCTCGGAGGAAGGATATCCGGGCTGTGCGAAACATCCCCGATAGAAAGCGTCATCGAAGGCGTCGGGAGGGAGAACGTCCTCGACCCTTCCGCGGCGGCGATCGACGCAGCCGGCGGGGTGAGGAAGGCTAAAGCGATGGGGTACGGGACGGTGGCCGTCACCGTCGTGTCCGCGAAGGACGCCTCGGCCCTCAGGAATGAGTTCGGAGGTTCCGTCGTTATAATGACGGTCCACGGATCGGGAATGACGCCCGACGACGCCCGCGAGGCGTTCTGCGTCTGCGACGTGATCACCGCGTGCGCCTCCCAGGCCCTGAGATCGGAAGCTTCCGGGAGGGACGTTGTCATCGCCGGCACCAAGATCCCCATCTACGGCGTATCGGAGAAGGGGAAGGAGCTGGTGATGATGAGGCTGAAAGAGATAGGGAAAGAGCCTTGGGACGGGAAGGAGCCGGAGGACCCTCCGATACCCCTCATCTGATCGTTTCCACTATGAGGTGGTTTCCCGAGCGGAGGTATATCAGCGGTATCCTCTGTTTCCTGGCCTTGGCCCTGAGGTCCTTGTCGTTGGTGAGGATGTAGCCTCCCGTGGAAACGGCGGTCTCGATGACCGCGTCGTCCCCTGAAAGCGCCGTCTGAACAATTTCGTATTTTCTTGCTAACCCGAGGGCGGCCTTTGAGTACTTATGGTCGAGGTGTTTGAGTTCGCCTATCAGCGGCCCGGGCACAACGCACCTCACTTCCCCCAGCAGCTCCTTCAGCGCAAGGTCCAGATTGATCCTTACCTCGAAGGGCATCAGGAGCGCGTTGGTGTCCAGGACCACGGTCTGCATGAGCTCACTGCTCGATTATCCCGTAGCCTATGAGTCTCCACTTGTTGGAGATCCTTCTGGATATCGCCACGCGCTGCCCGGGGAGGATGCACACCGGTATCTTGAGCACGACCTCGGCGGAATCCGCCCTTGCGCTCTTGACGACGCCCACGGTGGTCGCGGTTCCGACACTCAGCATCAGCGGCTCGTTGCTTTTGATCTCATCCACGATAAGGTCCGCGGACGATCCCACCACGCGGTCGAGAAGAGTGGTCTTCATCTTGAAATCATGGACCACCGGAGGCAGTTCTCCGGGTATCCCCACCACCCTTCCGGTCAGCCCGTCGGATTTCGTTATGGATGGATCAAGCGCGGTGCCGATGGCGATCAGCCCTCCCGGCACTACCTCCTTCACGCTCTTCCCTCCCGCCTGCAGCGAGGAGACCCTCGCCGTTATCTTCTCATAGGTCGGTTTTCCGGCGACCTCCACTCTCCGCCCGGGCACGATCACGATCTCGTCGTCGATCTTGAGTTTGCCTTGGATGAGCGTCCCTCCGATGACCCCTCCCTTGAGGTCCTTGGGGACCGTTCCGGGAACGTTGATGTCGAACGACCTCGCCACGTGCATCAGCGGCGGCGCGGTGGTGTTCCTCTCTACTTTCGAGACTATGTGCTCCTCTATGCTCTCGATCAGCATGTCTATGTTCACGCCTCTGTTCGCGGACACCGGGATTATGGGCGCGTTCTCGGCCACCGTCCCTTTTATGAATTCTTTTATTTGTTTGTAATTTTCGATGGCCTGTTCCCTCGAGACGATGTCGATCTTGTTCTGAACGATGATTATGTTCTCGATGCCTATTATCGAAAGGGCCATCAGATGCTCTTTCGTCTGCGGCTGGGGGCATTTCTCGTTCGCGGCCACCAGGAGCAGGGCGCCGTCCATGAGGGCGGCGCCGGACAGCATCGTCGCCATAAGCGTCTCGTGTCCGGGCGCATCCACGAACGAGACCGCCCTCAAGAACTCCGCCTTTCCTCCGCATTTACATTTGGGGGATGTGCCGTAGGCGGCGGGGCCTTCGCAGCCAGGACATTTATAGAACGCAACGTCCGCGTATCCCAGCCTGATCGATATGCCTCTTTTGAGCTCTTCGGAGTGGCGGTCGGTCCATTCTCCAGACAAGGCCTTGGTGAGCGTTGTCTTCCCGTGGTCGACGTGCCCGATCATACCTATGTTGATCTCGGGCTGCTTGGAAACTTTCATTACTTCTTCTCCGCCGGGGCGTCCTTGGCGGCCGGCGCGAAGGACTCCTCGATCGATTTCGGTCCGTATTCGGTGATAGCGAGATTGATCTGAACGATCTCGCTCGATATCGCGGACCCGCGGATCGTCACCCTTTTCCTCTCTCCGGGATACCTCTCGTGGAAACCGAGTCCTTCCGAGAGAAGGAGTTTCTTCCTCTTCGGCCCGGGGAGGTCCGCCCTCATGGGGGTACCGTTGCGGTCGCTTCCGCCTGTTATTTTCAGTTTATATCCGGGGAGACCGACGAAAATCCCGTCCACGATCTCTCCGATGTTCTTACCGATCAGAGAGTTCGCGTGGTGGCCCGTGACAGTCACGTTATAGGATCTGCCGGTCTTCACATCGTTTACGATGGCTTTGAAGTCTACCATTTGAACACCTTTGACCGCCTATTATAGTGTTCCTTATAAATGTTTGTCTGGGAAAAACATATTGTCCCGATCTGCGGCGGCTTTCCGGACCCTTTGTATCTTGACAAATCACATTCCGTCACTTTTTTCTCAACCGTTCGGACTCCCGCGGTCTCCACGGCCTCAAGGGCATGGACGCCGACCGCGGTCCGTCCGACGGCCTGATAAAACGACGATCCAGACAGGTCACTTTCTCTTCTTGGACCTGCCCGCGTGCTTCACTGTGGAAAGGAGCTTGTTCAGGCGCGATTTGAACTCGTTTATCGACTTTATGTCCATGGGATCGACCCCCTGAAGATGCGCCAGATATAAGGATACGTAGTCTCCGATCATCACTGCTCTCAGGGTCCTCTGGATCGGGGTCTTCCCCCTGATGCGCACCACCTCCACGTCCAACCCATACCCTTCGAGCATCGTCATCGACGCGTCGGCCATTTTCCTTATCACGCGGGGAGCCGAGATTTCGTAGAGAAAAATGGGTATGCACCTGCTTCTCATCTCCCCTTCCGACCATCCCGCGATCTCGTTGTGGTTGAATTCCGGGACCGAGCCCGCGAACGCCATCGTCTTCGAGTTCTCGTTGATCTGGCTCTTCCATCTCATAGCTGACGCGTATATGCCGGCTGTCGAGTATATCACGGGTATGCGGCCGTTGATGTCCTTTGCGATACTCCACGCCTCGCTCTTGTCGCCGCTGAGCCTGTCCCTTAGCTTGTAGAGGGTCGGGAGGAATTTCCTTATCTCGCGCACACAGTCGGTGCCGCACGCCGCGTCAATGATCACCGCCAAATGACCCATGCTCAGTCCAAGCGCACTTCTGGGCTGGAATCCCGGCTCCATCTTTATGACCGTGTCCCCCCGTTGCAGCCCGAGTTTCTCCAGCTCGCCGCCGGATGTGATGATCACGATGTGGCACCCTCTCTCGACCGCCTGGCGGTACATCGAAAGGGTCTCGCTGGTGTTCCCGGAATAGCTCGATATGATGATGAAGGTCTTGCTGTCCGCCCATTTCGGGAGTTCTGGGAACCTCTGCACGGTGATCGGGCATCCGGCCTCTTTGAGGACGCAGTCCCGGATGACATCCCCGCCGATCGCGGAGCCTCCCATGCCGCATATCATTATCCTGTTGAAACGGACGTCTATCTCTATCGGGTGCTCCGTGGCGACCTTGAGGTTGTCCACGAAATTGTATATCTCATGGGCCATGCAGCTGTGTTCGAGGACGGGGTTGCGCTTCGGCTTTTCTTTTCCCATATCACATGCCCCAGAATATCTCCTCTTTCCTTTTTATCCGGATGGTCTCTTCGAGGACCAGTCTCTCGTCGTCGGTGATGTCCAGGTTCGCCAGCTGTTTGACCGCCGATTCTATCAGATCCACGTAGATAATGTCCTCTTCGCATATCTGCCTGCCGGCGGTCACGCCGTCTATCCCCACGGCGACCTCGTCGCCCTGCTTCGCTTCTTTAAGGGTGTCCTCTCCGGAGTGTATGCTCTTTATCCTTCCCGCGTCCCTTCCGTCGGCGCCGATGAGACGTTCGCCTATCCTTATCTTCCCGGCCAGTATCCTGACCCCCACTATCGCCGGTTTGCTGGTCCTGAAGATGCAGTTGGGAAGAATTCTGAACTTGGCCGGGAATGCGAACTCCGATCTTTTGTCCGTGTCGGTCTTCTTCTTGGACTCGTCCACCCATTCCAAATATTCCTCTATCAGCTTGTACACGATCTGGTTCGTCAGCACTTTTATGTCGCGGCCCTCTATCTCCGCCTCTGCGTCCTTCGTCACCGAGACGTTGAATCCCAGGATCACGTGGTTCGCTTTGTCTCCGGACGCGGCTTCCGCCACGTCCCTTCTCATTATGTCGCCCACGCCGAACTTCCTTATGGGAATGCCCGCGGCCTTGGTCTCGAAGGCTAGGGCCTCCAGCGACCCTATCGCGTCGGCCTTTACGGTTATCCCCCTCTCCACCGTCTCGATCTTTATGGCGGAATCCTCTTTCAGATCCTTGATCGCCGGGTCGTTAGGTCCTTTGACCACTATGAACGGTGCGCCCGCTATCACTCCCTCCATGCTTTGGGTCGATATCTTCACGCCCGCGGCCGCATGCAACTCCCTTACGGAATCGAACCTGTCCCTAGGGTCCCGTATCTCGTCCAGCGGCTTCGGTTTTAGTATGGCTTTCACTTTTGTCACGTGCGGCGCGCCGTTCGTTCCCAGCGCCACGGTGTCCCCTTTTGCGATGGTGCCCGAATAGAGGATGACGTCCATCGTCTTCCCGAGGCCTTTCTCCTCCTTTACCTCAAGGATCGTGCCCTTGCCGGGTCCCTCCTCCTTCTTCAGCTGCTGCTCGAGGAAACGCTGCGCCAGACCGATCAGGACCAGCAGGAGGTCCGGTATGCCCTCGCCTTCCTTCGCGCTGATCGGAACGAGGGCCACCGTCTTCGTGAAATCGTCTATCCTGTCGTACCTGTCGGCGAATATCCCTTCCGCCGCCAGCTGCGCTATGATGTTGTACATCTTCTCCTCGAACGCATCCAGCGTGTGCCGCTGCTGCGTCTTCTCGGAAAGGATGAACGGCCTCCCCTCTTCCGGCATCCATCCCTGGATCGTGTCAACCTTGTTCAGAGCTATGACGAAGGGGGTCTTGTACTGCCTGAGGATGCGTATGGATTCGATGGTCTGGGGCATGATGCCTTCCCTTATGTCGATCACCAGGACGGCAAGGTCGGCCAGCGACCCTCCCCTTGCGCGAAGAGTCACGAACGAGTGGTGTCCCGGCGTGTCGATGAAAAGCAGTCCCGGCACGTCGAACTTCTTCTTACCTAGAAGGGTGGCGCAGACCTTGTAGATGTGTTCGATGGGCACCTCCGTCGCCCCGATGTGCTGCGTTATGGCGCCGGCCTCCCGCGCCTGCACCGAAGTGCCTCTGATCCTGTCGAGCAGTTTCGTCTTGCCATGGTCCACATGGCCGAGCACGCTGACCACCGGTTGCCTTATCGCCATCCGATCACACTCGCGGAGATGCTTGGATTAGGACTCATTCGTATATCCAATCGTCTGAGGTCCTTTTGTAGGGTATCAGTTCTTCGGGTTTGAAGAAGATCGAGATCTCCCTTTCCGCCGAGGCGGGGGAATCCGAACCGTGTATCAGGTTCATCCCGGTGACCATCCCGAAGTCTCCCCGTATGGTCCCCGGAGCTGATTCCTGAGGGTTCGTCTTTCCCATCATGTTCCTGCACACGGCGACGGCGTTGTCGCCTTCCAGGACCATCGCTAGGACCGGACCCGACGTGATGTACGAGATGAGCGAATCATAGAACCCCTTTCCCTTGTGTTCGCCGTAATGGCTTTCCGCCGTCGCCTTGGCGATGACCATGAACTTCACCGCTACGATCTTCAGCCCTTTCTTCTCGAAACGGGACAGTATCTCGCCGCAGAGTCCTCTCTGGACGCCGTCGGGCTTGACCATGAGATAGGTTCGTTCCATGGTCACGTTATCACTCCTTCTTTTCTGCCGCCTTTAGACGCGCCGCTTTCTCTATGGCCGCTTTCTCGGTCCACTCGGTGGTCCTTGCCACTCTCTTGAGCTGGACCATGTTCTTGTAGCACTTGTTTGTGTCAAAATTGAGTACTGTGCCGTCCTTCTTCACGTACATCTTCCCTGTTCCGGGTTCGATGTCGCTTCCGCAGAACGAGCATTTTCTTATTTCTGCCATGAGGATCACCTGCCCATTCCGAGCTTCCTTGCCTCTCTCGAGGTCTCTCTGAGCATGAGTATGTCGCCCATCCTTACGGGGCCCATGATGTTCCTGGTGATGATCCTTCCTTTGTCGCGTCCGTCCAATACGCGGACCTTGACCTGAGTGGCCTCACCTGTCATCCCGGTGCGGCCGATTATCTCCACAACCTCTGAGGGGATGCTGTCTGTGTCTACCATTCAGCTCACCTTCATTTCTTCAGTGCTTTGACCGCCTGCGATATCTCGTCGCAGATCGGCTTCCCTTTCCCCACATCGATGATCGCTATGGATGCCGTGGGCTTCTCGAGGCCGATCGCATTTCCGAGCTCCGCTTTGCTCGGAACGTACACATAGGCTACGTTCCTCTCGTCGCATAACGCCGGGATGTGCGCAAGTATCTCGGGGGGGTTGACGTCCGTCGCCATTATGACGATCGCCGCGCTCCCGCGCTCGACAGCTTTAGTGACCTCGTTGGTCCCTTTCTTTATCTTTCCGCCTTCCCTTGCGATCTCTGCGAGGGAGTATGCTTTGTCCGAAAGTTCTTTCGGAGTCTCAAACCTTACAAATACAGACATTTTAATTACCTCTTTCCGGTTTTAACGTACCGTCATCATTCATCGGCTCTTAAAGAGCACCCGAGCTATCCTTTTTTAGTATATATTGTTGCCTATGTGCGGGACCCGTC
>JAITCQ010000051.1 GCA_031283015.1 Candidatus Methanoplasma sp. | reverse complement strand
CGCGGGCGACGCGGTGGACTTGTGGTGCTGCACGAATATCCACTTGGCGCCGGGGTTGGCCTCCGTCGCCGCCTTCAGAGTGGCGTCCATCGTCGGGATGTAGAGATCGAGGTCAGCCGGCGTCGACGGATACGGTGCAGTGTTCAGCACCACGAACAACGCGCCGTTGTACGTGTACCAATAGTTACCGAAGTAGCTGCCGGCCGTCTCGTTGGGCACGTTGTAATGCCATCCGAAGTTCCCCGCCGCGCCTTCGTGGTTCCCCACAGCCGGCGCGAAAGGCATGCTGCGAAGCTGTTCGGGCGCGAAGAGATTCGCATACTGGGCCTCGCTGTCCGCCGTGTCGACCTGGTCTCCGACGCCCGCTATGAACCGAACGTCAGGGAAGTGCTCGCTGATGATGTCGAGGGTGCTCTGCCATCCGGCCTTGGTTGTCGTGACCGTTCCGAGGCTGTTGGAGTCCTGGTTCCCGGTGGTGAGCTGGGGGTCGCCTACGGCTATGAACGTGAAGCTTCCCGGCGTTCCGGTCCTGAACTTGTACTCGATGCTGAAGTTCACGCCGTCGTTGGAAACGCGGTATGTGTATTCAGAATCCGGTACGAGTCCGGTGACCGACGCCTTGTGCCAGCTCTTCCCTGCGGACGCGTCCCCGACGGTGCCGGTGATCGTCACCGCATCGCTCGGGGGTCCCGAGGTCTTCGTGATCTGTACCGCCGACGCCGCGTTCTCGGACCTGTCGCTGTACCATGTGAAGTTCATGGCGCTCTCGTCGGAACCCGGCGTAAGGGTCAGGGTCTCTATCTCTACAAAAATTTCATCTGTTGACAATATCTGCACCGGCGTCACCGTTGAAACGCCCGACTCATTTGTAACGACCGCATACCACGCATAGACACTATTCGGTAACAGGTTGTCCCAAGTGACAGAAACGCTACCCGGGCCTGTCAATGTCTTCGTCGTCCCGATTTGCGTCTCTTTGCCGGAGGCGGCGATGATCAGAGACTCGGTCTCCAAAGTGCGGGTCTGTGTTGCTCCGAAATCGAAACTGATGACGAACTCGTCTTTGTTGATCTGATATAACCCCGCCTTCTCACCCTGTTTTTCAGAGAACACGACGTTCTGTTTGGTAGAATGGGAGTATGTATTGACATATATCAGATTGTTCTCTATGTCGAACTCCAACATCCTGAAGAATCCTGTACCGCCTTCGAAAAGGCTCTGGTAGTCATGCAGGATGGTCCATACTGGGCGCCCGTTAATGTTCTCCAGATTGGTATTCGCACCATGCCAGTGCCCGCATAGTATCAGTCTCACATTGTCGTTATCTGTTACTATCGTGCGCAAGATGTCCGTGCTGGAGTAATTAGTGTTGGTCACTCTTGAGCCGTCGGCGCTGATATATTCATGCGTGAGTATGATCGCGATGTAGTCTCTATACTCTGCCAAAACATTGTTCGCCCACGCCACCTCTGCCTCGGAGAGACGGAGGTTCAACCCCATGATCAGTATTTTAGCTCCGTTCTCTTCCAGGACGCAGTAATAATTCTCGCTACCGTAATTCGCTGTGAAGTACGGATTGTTCTGCGCGAACCGGGATGCAGGGAAGTAATTGTTGTGAATGCTTGTTGCGGCACTGCCCGTGACGTCATGGTTACCGAATATTGCGACATAAGGTATATGCGCATCATCAAGGATGCCGTACGCTTCATCTATCGCTTCCCATTGGGTGGTGCTTGTGGCAACATTGACAAGATCGCCGGTGTTTATTACCATCTTGGACTTCAGCTCGTCAAAGTTCTCGATCATCCAATTGAATTGCGTTACGAGATGATGCATATATGAGGGGGTCTCGGCATAGAACTGCGTGTCCGTCGTCCACATCAGACTGAAATCGTACTGACCCAGGTTGGGAGCGTAGTTCGCTCTGTTCTCAAGAGACTCGTTCAGGCCGCGCCAGATAAGCAGGCTCAGTATACCGTCCTTGATAGTGCCAGCACAATCGACCATCACTTCGATGGAGAAGGAATCCGTCCCGTATCCGTTTCCCGCTTTGACCCACTCATTCTGCGTGTGATTGTAGACGAATATGGTCACTTCGCGTTGCTGGTCTCCGGTGTTGCCGGTCCACAGAATGTTGAACTGATCCATAATCTGTTCTTCGTCGCTGAGAGTGATCTCAAAGATCTGGTACGGGTTGTTGCCCTGGCCGAGCGTGGTTTTCCCCAGCGCCGCGTTGTACTCGGACTGGTCGTTCGATCCGTTTGCGGTCAGGTCATCCGGAAGCTCGCTTGTCGTTTCTCCCGAATATATCTTGGTGTTCTCTTTGGTAAGGGTAAGGGTCTTCAGCCCGTGGAAATCGACGTCCACGGTTCTGCCGTCACCTTGTGTGATCTCCGCTTTCAGAGTTGCGGAGGTCTTGCCGACGATGGTTGATAATATGGGCTGCGAAGGCGGCATCTGATCTATTATTGTGAAGGTGATCGTAACGATCTTCTCATCTTCAGAGTCCGACTCGCTAATTGCGGTGACCAACAGATTCTGTGCCCCTATGGAGTACTCCAGAACGTTTATGGAAAATGGCCCGGCTGCGAACATGCCGCAATCCACCGTCGTTCCGTCGTTCAGTACGTACGACAGATTGGCGGCCGCAGACAGGATACCTTTTATGACGAATATCCCTCCTTCGAGTATCTCGTCCTGTGTCGGGCTTGTGACCACTATGTTTATCTTTCTGTCCTTGGTCTCGATAGGCAGACTTGTGATTGCATCCCCAAGATAATTGGCGTATCTGAATTCTTCCTCCTCCGTGCTTATGGCAGAGGTCTTCACGAATGCGTCGTAGAAGTTGCCGCGGAAAGCCCCGTAGAAGGGGATATCCGAGTAGTCGCCGATAGTGAAGGGAGAGCTAGTGTCGGAAAGGATACTTCCCACCGCTCCGTTGGCGCTACCCCTTAGTGCGCCATCCACATATACTCTGAGCGTACTTCCATTGTAGCTCCAAGTGAGCATATGTAGTCCTGTAGTTACCGTCACATCGAGCATGACCCCGTTTGTGTTCATCCCGCCGTACACGCGAGACGTAAGCGTACTGCCGTTGAATCCCATGTAAAGCGTGTCTCCCGTCTGGACACCGCCGGAACGGTCGCGGCAGAGAACGCCGATCCATCCGTTTGGCGTTGAGGTAATGTCAATGACCGCACTCAAGGACACTTCTGTCGCACCAGCTGCGACCGTGCCCGCCCTCATCCTCTGCGTTCCCGAGAAAGTTGCCGCCGAGTTTATGTCATCCTGCAGGTAGCTTAGAGTCCCCGCCAGGGTCATGTTGTTCTTGCCTGTGGAGTCCTTTCCGGCATCGACGGCTTCTTTGCTGAAATGCTGGACCAGTTCATAGCCGTCTGACCAGACGTCAGACGTATCGTTGCCTTCCGAAGAGGCGTCGCTAAAGTAAGCGGTGATGGTGGTGTCCCCGTTTGGGGTGATGATCGGTACCTTCACCCAGTAGGTCGTAGTGCCCGCGGGGTTCCAGCCTACCAGCTCAGATGAGAGCTTGTCTCCCTCTGCGTCGTAGAAGCTCACGCCATCCTTGTTCGGAATGCCTGTTCCGTCCAAACGGACCAATACGGGCATTTCGGTTAGGGAAGAAGATGTGGGATTGGTTATGATTATGCTCTGTCTCGCGTTTGCGGATTCCACCAGCCAATCGTCGGCGTATTCCGGCGCTGCGGCTTTCAACGCGAAAGTTTCACGGTCTTCGTTAATGTTCCCTGCCGCGGATACATCTCCATCTGCGCCGACATGATAGGATCCGCCCCATGATCCGTCTCCGTTGAGGCTCGATGTATCAGCAGAGGTTGTGGCCATCACCGATATGATTCCCGTAAAGGGGGAAAACACCATAATGAGGACCAGCAGCATCGGTATGATGCCTCTCACTGCTTTGTTCTTCATTTTCTTGCTCCTTGTTGGGGTTTGTGTTCGTGTTTTTGTTGCGAGTTCGGAGTTTTCACTGTTCTCTCGATTCACGACGTTGTTGAATGTACGAACTTCATTATATAATTATAGATTGGTACAAATATAATAGTATATCAAAATTAAATATTCGTAAATTACGAATTTATTTATTTTTTCTGTACAGCTATGTTCAAAGGCCGGAGATCGGGGATCCACGGTTTTTCTCGCCCGGCGGCAACAACGGAAAACCCACCCTCACAAAAATTAAAATAGTCTGTAGCCTACTCCGTATTGTTTCATATTAAAATAGTATGAAATCAATATACAGATGATGCCACACGGTGAAACGATGCCCGATATCATTTATCTTGACAATGCCGCCACGACCAGATTGAGACCGGAGGTCCTCGACGCCATGATGCCTTATCTCACGGAGAAATACGCAAATCCGTCCAGCATACACTCTTTCGGCGCTGAATGCAACGCGGCCTGCGAGGAATCGAGGAAAACGATCGCGAAGATGATCAACGCCAAGGACAACGAGATATACTTCACATCCGGCGGCAGCGAGTCCGACAACTGGGCGATAAAATCCGCGGCATATATGAGAAAGGATAAGGGAAAACATATCATAACGTCTGCGATCGAGCACCACGCCGTCATGGAGACCTGCGAGTTCCTTGCGAGGGACGGCTTTGAGATAACGTTCGTCGGCGTGGACGACAAAGGCATACTGAAACTCGATGAACTCAAAGCGGCCATACGTCCCGACACAATATTGATATCCGTGATATATGCAAACAATGAGATAGGGACCATACAGCCGATAAAGGAGATGGGGGAGATCGCTCGTTCCAAGGGCATACTCTTCCATACGGACGCCGTCCAAGCGTTCGGCCATGTCCCCATCGACGTGGAGAAGGAGAATATCGATCTTCTGAGCGCGAGCGCGCACAAGATACACGGGCCGAAAGGCATCGGCATGCTTTACATGAAGAATAACATAAAGCTCACCCCCATGATACACGGCGGACCACACGAAAGAAGGAGAAGGGCAGGGACGCTGAACGTTCCCGGTATCGTGGGATTCGGAAGGGCGGCGGAACTCTGCAGGGGTTCAATGGAAGAGTGCGCCGTCGAACTTACGAAAAAGAGGAACTACCTCATCGACAGGATACTGAAGGAGATACCCCATTCAAGGCTGAACGGCGACCGGGAAAAGAGGCTTCCCGGCAACGCGAACATCAGTTTCAGATACATCGAGGGGGAGTCGATGCTCATGTTGGTCGACATGAAAGGGATCGCCGCTTCCACCGGGTCCGCCTGCGCTTCCGGATCGCTCGATCCGTCTCATGTTCTCCTTGCGATCGGGCTGCCGCATGAGATTGCGCACGGGTCCCTCAGAATGACGCTTTCGGATTATACGACAAAAGAAGAACTAGATTATACGGTAGAGGCTCTGAAGGAGGTTGTTGCCAGACTCAGAGCCATGTCCCCGTTGTACGAGGACGCCGTGAAGAACAAGGAGGTATGAGGATGCAGTACAGCAATAAAGTAATGGACCACTTCACCAACCCCAGGAACGTGGGGGAGATCGAGAACGCCAGCGGCGTCGGTACGGTCGGGAACGCGAAATGCGGCGATATCATGAGGGTATATCTCGACATCGACGACAACGGTTTCATAAAGGACGTGAAATTCAAGACCTTCGGCTGCGGCGCGGCGGTGGCGACCAGCAGCATGGCGACCGAACTGATCAAAGGAAAGCATATCGACGAAGCCCTCAAGCTCACGAACAGAAGCGTGATGGAGGCTCTTGACGGCCTTCCTGCCATCAAGGTGCACTGCTCGGTCCTTGCGGAAGAGGCGGTGCGGGCGGCCCTTTGGGATTACTCCGAGAAGAGGGGATTGAAGATAGACGGCCTTGAGAAACCCGTCGACGACATACACGACAGCCATCACGAGGATCTTCACGAAGACGACTGATCGTACCTGGAACGCCTCAATAATCGGGGATCCCTATCTCGATAAGCCGGCCCTTTGAACCCCAGTCCATCATGTCCGCGAGGGTGGTGCCCTCCAGAACAGAGTTCACGGCGTCGTTGAGCTTCTTCCACAGTATCATGGAGACGCACCTGTCCGATCTCTTGCAATCGCTGACATCGGCGAGACAGGAGACTGGGACGGTATCTCCTTCAATCAGCTTTATTATCGAACCCACTGTGTACTCCTCGGGAGGTCTTGAAAGGCGGTATCCTCCGTTCGGACCTCTTTCGCTTTTGACGAAACCGGCTTTGTTGAGCGCGGAGATTATCTGCTCAAGATATTTTGTCGGGATGTCCTGCCTTTCGGCTATATCCTTAAGCTTAACATTCTCCCCCGCGCTGTTCAGCGATATGTCCAGCATACACCGCAGCGCGTAACGTCCTTTGGCGGATATGAGCATGACCGGACAATATCGTGCGAAGGTAAAAGATTTCCTACCAAATCGTAGTAGTATAGCCCCATATCCGGGAACGGAGCACGTTCTTTCTGTTAGTTGAATCAAAAAGCGGGCTTATTTTGATTGGGGATCAAATAATGGTTACCATCTGGTTAAGGGTTCCGTTGTGGTTCTTGCCGGTTACGGTAAACCCGTAGGATTCGTAATATCCCTTAAGGTGGTCTTTGCAATCCAAACGCACCACTCTGCACCCGAACATCTCGTTGCCTTTTGAGAATGCGTCAAGCGCATGTTCAATCATCATTCTCCCGAACCCCCTTTCCGCGCCGTCCGCTTTCGCCAGCTGCCCGAGGAGGTACGCTTGTGCGACCCCGTGATTTACGTTCATCTGCGATAGTATTTCATCCGAAATGCTGTTCTGTTTATCGATCGCAAGACATTTAACTGCCAAGGTGAAAAATCCACTAATGACTGAAGCCGCACCGGAGTCGGTTTTTTCCAGAAAGAGATATGTTCTTGATATACCATTGATCTCATGTTTAATTGCGATTCTGTTCAGAAAATCCTGGCGGCGGGTTCGGCCGAACACTTGAACGAAGACAAAAGAGGTCGGAGGTCTTCTTCGTTCCGCTCTTCAATGAGATCGCAGAGTTTGTAAAGGAAGGACTCACTCAGATTCATCCCTCTTTTGTCTCTCCATAATCTCTTTCATTATCCTCTTGCCTTCTTCGAGTTCTTTCATCACGTCGCATTCGGGCACATACGGCCCTCTGCGCTCAGCTGCTTCGAAGGCCTCCACAAGCTTCGCTGCTTTTTCGGGAGTATCGATCACCAGCATTTCGTAGAAGGATTCGATTGGCATGTGTTCTCTCTCTTTTCTGATTGGCTGGGGAGTATATATTGTTGATGCAGGCGGTTCCGCTCGTTCAGAGAGCGTGCGTGTTTCAGAGGGCGTCCCCGAGCAGGATGTCCAATTGCCGGGACACCAGCGATCTGAGCTGGGCCTTTATACGGATGTCGGTGCCGGAGTATTCCGCGAACCTTTCCGGGTCGGCGGATGCCGCCATCAGGAAACACACGATCTTGAACATCGCCGCCGGATCATCATCGGATGCCTTTTCATCCATCGCCCGTTTCATTCCGATAAGTTTTGACGACGTCTCCAAAGCATCTTTCGAGAATGTCTCCGCATCCCGGCCCAGGCCGAATCGGGTATATCGGATCGATGTCTCGCATATCCCGACGAGAATGTCGAACATCTCTTTCCTTGATCCGGCATGGTCGTGATGTGTTTCCGACGTGAGATCCCCGTTCATCGCCGACACCGCCGCTTTCAGAAGCCCGTCCTTGGATCCGAAGTAGTAGTTCACCATCGCCGGGTTTATGCCGGCGTTCTCGGCGATCCTTCTGGTGGTGATCTCCGAGCCGTCCTCCGCCAAGGATAACAGTTCGGAGGTCTTACGTACTATCTCCGTTTTTTTGCCAGTTGATCTCATATTATATACTAAACATGTTTTGAACATATTTAAAATATCTCTGCGGATGGGGTTATTGAACATGTTTAAAACATGATTGATGCATTTATGCCGACCGTTAAAGAAAAATACGGACCTTGCATACTGCATCCGTCAAGAGATGAAGGGCAGCCGACGGTAGGACCTAGGTCCGGCTGAGGAACTTCCCTCCTCCACAGGGCAAGATGAACCGGGAAATCCGGTAAGGCGAGAGCTTTGGCAAGGGCCCAGAAACGACACAGCCTTGGTTAAGGGTGATCTGCGGACAGTGACGTTCCCAAGGATATGATGAAACGGCGACACCTCATCGGAGCAAACTCATACAGCCGGGATGACCGCCCGAGACCGGCGGGTAGAGCGCGTAGTTGAATGCTGCCTGAAACAGAAGGGGGGGTACTATCATGACTTGACACCTTTCATCCCAAAGTTAATAAAAAACATCGCAATCCCCAACCATGGCATTGGACCCGAGATACAAAGCGGTCGGTTTCGACATGGACGGGACGTTCATGAACACAAAGATCGACTACGTCAAACTTGCCAATGTCGTTTTTGACGAACTCATCGAGGTCGGGGTCCCCGAATACGCCATAGTCCGAACCGAAGGGACCGTGGGGGAGCTGGAAAGCGGAGTGGACTGGCTCATTAGGAACGGGAGGGGAGAGGACGCCCGTTCTCTTCGCAGGAAGGTCTCCGGTCGTTCGACCACGGTGGAGATGGAATATGCGGATCAATCCAAGCCCTTCGAGGGCGCGGCGGAGGTCGTCAGAGCTTTGAAGGAAAGGGGATACAGGACCGGCATCCTTACGAGAGGAGGTCACGCATACGCCGAATTCATCCTCAAAAAGAGCAATGTCAGGGACCTTTTCGACGTCATCGTGGCGAGGGACGACTTCCCCGACGAGGAGGCGAAGCCCTCCCCGAAGGCGATGGTCAACTTCGGGAACCTTCTGGGGGTGAGACCGGAGGAGATACTCTTCCTCGGAGACCACAGGGCGGATTGGCTCACCGCGCGGGACTCCGGCGCCGGGTTCTTCGGGGTGCTCACCGGCGGATACCGTCTTGTGGATTGGAATATGGCCGACCCGCGCATCAAGGTCATAGACGGTGTCGCTTCGCTGATGAAAATGATAGAATGAAAGGTTTGTGAAGGGGTTTACTGGGTCCCGTCGCCCAGCGTGTGGTCTCTGTCCAGATCCTTGCGGTGTTCGAGTTCGTTGTACCTGAACCTCTTTTTGTTGTCGGCGAAGGTCGTGTTCGCCGGCAGGAGCTTCTTTACCGCCTGCATCATGGCGCTTCCGACGCCCATGAGCTGCTTGCCCATCTTGATGCCGAACCT
Organism: Candidatus Methanoplasma sp.; assembly: GCA_031283015.1. Taxonomy (GTDB): domain Archaea; phylum Thermoplasmatota; class Thermoplasmata; order Methanomassiliicoccales; family Methanomethylophilaceae; genus Methanoplasma. Next base: position 5,958 of record JAITCQ010000051.1, on the reverse strand, counting down.
TGTGGTCCCGCATACTAGGTGTCCGGGGTTGATCACGTCGCGGGGATCGAGCTTGGTCTTGAACTCCCTCATGTACTGTACGGTGGATACGTCGTGAACATTATCCAGATTCCATGCGAAGAACACGCCGAACCCGGTGGTCCGGCCTCCGTACTCGACCGCCCTTCCCCCCAGGTAGAAGTTGAACGCGAACGCGGTCATCCCCAGCATGGACTCGTCATCCTTGAAGTAGTAGGGCATGAACATGGTCGTGTTGCGGTCAACGATCACGCCGATGATGCCGCCGGCCTCCATCTTCATCTTCTTGAAACCGGTGTAACATTCGTCCGTGAATTCGCCCCACAGGGATACGGGAATGATCACCTCCGCCGGTATCTCGCCGACGCCGACCCTTCTCGCCCTGAACTCGTAGCATCTCTCTTCCCACTCGTGCTCGGCGATGGCGTCGTCTATCCTCTTCCCTCCGAGTTCCGACGCGATGGCGTCCATTTCCGCCAGGTCGCGGTCGATGAATTCTTTATCTCCCTGGAATGTGAGGAGAAGAAGGTTCTTCACGTCGGGAGCGTGCACCCCCGCTTTCTTCTGATTGGCGAAGTGCAGCTCATCGGAAAACGCGATGTGCAGCGGTATTATGCTTGGGTGGCGAGCGATCCTCTGTATCGTATCGTTCATGTCTTTAAGTTCCCTGTAGCAGTATGCGGTGGGTTTCACGATCCCCATGGGATATATCCTGAAAGTGATCGTTCCGAAGACGCACAGCGTCCCCTCCGAGCCCGAGAAGATCTGATTCAGGTTGTATCCGCTCTTGTACGAGCCCATATGATCGTTCCCCGTCTCGAGTACTGAGCCGTCAGAGAGGACGACCTCCATATTGAGTATGTTCTCCTTTGCCGATCCGTATTTGTACGAACCGATGCCCATTCCGTTCGTCGAGATCCACGCGCCGAGCGTCGCCGACGGGAAGCTCGACGGGTACGACCCGACGATGTAGCCTTTCTTCATGCAGGCCTCGAGCACCTCTTTCCAAGTGCATCCCGCTCCCGCTTTCACATAGAGCTCGTCGGTGTTTATCTCGTAGATCTTGTTCATCTTTGACGATAGGTCCACGACTATGCCTGAATTGGTGGGCATGCATCCGCCCAGCCCCCAGGATGAGTTGCCTCTAGGGATCACGGGCACCCCGTGCTTGTGGGCCACCTTCACCACGTTGGATATCTGAGCCACCGTCGACGGCCTCACGACCACGTCAGGGATGTTCTTGAACGCTATTCCCGCCTCCTTGGGCAGAGGCGCCATGTCCTTGCTGTACAGCAGAAGGTCCACGCCGTTGACGGTGACGTTGTTCTTCCCCACTGCTTCCTCCAAGGCCGATATTATCTCGGGGGTGACCTCTCTGCCGAGGCTCTTGTCGTCCTTCTCGGCCATCGATGAGGGGGTCCACTTAAAGGAATTGCATCTGAGGGTCCTTCCTCCGAACTTCGCCGCTTTCTCCGCGAGGGACTCCTCGCTCTCGTCCGCGGCTATGAGATAGGCTGTGCTGCGGTCCGCGATGGTGCCGAACACCGTGCCGCCGCATGCCGAGACCAGACCGTTCCAGTTCTTGACCGGGACTATCGCTTTGGCCGCTTTTACTGTCCTGCATATGGCTGCGCACACTTTACATGCGGCGTCCTTGTCCACCTTGGCCGCCTGCATCTTCTCCATGATCGCGTTTATCGCCGTCTCTTCGAGATCGACCGAGTCCTTGGCGCCGTCGAGAGCGAATGCGATGGTCTTGTTCTTCGCGCACCACGCTATGTTGCGGGGCTTTATGCTGGGGTGCTGAACGATCTTCGTTATGGCCTCCTGCATGCCCTCTGCCGATCCGAACCGGTACGCCGATATTCTGTTGACGCCCTTGGGGATCAGTCTGAGCGTCGCTTCCGTCACGATCCCCAGCGTCCCTTCCGAACCGGCGAACAGCTGCGTCAGGTTGTATCCCGACATGTAGTAGCCGATGTTGTCGTATCCTGTCTCGATTAGGGATGCGTCGTCGGCCACCGCCTGAATGTTTATGACGGTGTCCTTCGAGTTCCCGTATTTGTACGATCCGTATCCTATCCCGCCGGACACCACCCACGATCCGACCGTGGAGGATCTGTCGAATGGATAGGACCCGAGAGTGAACCCTTCTTTTGAACACGCTTCGGCCAGGGCTTTGAACGTGCATCCGGCGCCGACCCTTACCGACATCGATGCCGGGTCTATGTTCACTATGCCGTTGATCTTGGACATGTCGACAAGGATCGCTTCTACGGGGGACCTCGTCCCGTCCGTCGCCCAGGATGGGTTGTTACTGGAAACGACCTTGACATTGTTCTTCCTTGCGATGGCGACCACTTTTGAGATGTCCTTTGCGTTGTCCGGAGTGACGCATGCTCCTGCGCCTCCGCATCCGCAAATTCTGACCTTCTCGTTTCCAACCGCGGTTCTGATCGTTTCTATAGCATTCGAGATCGCTTCCGATTTGTCCTCATTGGGTGAATTCATGACCTGCCTCCGTGCCTTAAAAGCGCGTATAGTGATTAAAAGCGGGTAGCGATTGATATATTATAAGTGTTGTGCAGGCGGCCGCGCCCGCCTGGCATCAGCCGCGGACGCCGCATCCGCAGTACGGGACGAAACAGGGGCCGGAACAAAGCTTTTCCTTTGCCGTCGCATCCAAAAGGAACAGGTGCGTGGGGCACCCGCAGTCCGAACAGCCGAATCCTTTCACGGCGGGTGACCCTCCGCTCTCCAGAACGATCATTCCGAGCTCGCATTCGGACGTCCCCGGGGGCACGGCCTCGTATGCCTCTATCCTGACGCACCTGGTCGTCAGATGATCTATGTGCCAGCGTATCTTTTTCTTTTCGGAGAGATGCCTCCCTACCCTCTGATCGAGACCGTTCATCGCGCTGCCGACGTAACAATACGTCCCTTTACGGATGTCCGTTATTCCCAGCGCTCCCGCGCTTATCCGCGCGTCCGGCATATCGAAGATCAGGATGTACGTCCCCTTACGGATCATTCCCGCCTTCTTTCACGGAGTCTTCCTGCAGGACCTCCGATCTGGTCTTGATCCTGATGAGTATGCTGCTGTCGTTTATCTTCGAAGGGGACAACCTGCATATGTCGCCGACCTTGCGGCCGTATATCTCCATGTTCTCGATATCCTCATGATGCTCGCCGTACCCGATCTTGACCCTCAGGCCGTCCAGGTGCAGTACGACCGGCGCCGGTCTGAGGCACATGTTAACGGGTTCGTACTCTTCAAGAAGGTGCTTTATCTCCGTCGGATGTATGAAGAGGGGGTCTTCGTCCAAAAGCTTCTTTTTGTCCCTCAGTATCTTTCCCACCTTGTCCGCGATCTCGTCCAGCTTTTCCCTCTCGGGCGGGGTCCTCATTCTGGACGCCTTCCTTCCGACGCCGGATACGATGGCCTCGCACTTATTCTCGGCCCCTTCCGGCATGGGTCCCGATACCAGGACGACCGGTGCCCTGATGTCGCTGAACAGGTCCGTCTTCGCCTCCACGCAGGGCTTGAAGTTGCCGAGCGAGAATATCGCGGCGTCGTACTCGCCGATTATCATCTTCTCTTCCAGGTTTATCTGGGAGGTCAGCTTGCCCCTTCCTCTCGCCAGCCCCATGACCACCGTTATCGCGCCCTGTTTCCTGAGGTGCTCGGCGATATCGCATATCGGGTGCGGCATGTGGTGACGCCCCAGCGTCGGTCCCACGACTGCTATCTCGGTGCCCGCCAGAGGGACGGATTTCACTTCCCCTCCTATCTCTTTGCAGAAAGCGGTTATCACCGCCCGGTCCTCTTCGGGGATGGACATCGTGACGCTCAGCATCTGGGAGCTCCTTGTCTTTTGGATCACCGTTCCGCCCGCGTCCTCGATGAGCTCGAAGAGTTCCTCCGATCTGTACACCCCCCCGTCGTATAAAAGGACCTCAAACATCCTTCCCGGCCTCCGTCATCTTCCTGTGATATTCCGATCCCTCGTCCAGCATATGGGGCTCGAACCTTTCCTCCGTCGCCACCACGGTTATGACCTGGCCGTCGATGAAGGTGTGCCTGTTCTTGATGCCCTCCGGCATGGACCTCCAGACCGCCCCGATGATCTCCTTCAGGTGTTCTTCTCCCGATGCCACCACCAAAGAGCCAGCGTCCTTCTCGGACGCGTTCCTCACTTCGATGTCCAGCCTGGTCTTCTGTTCCACGCTGTTCCTGCCGTACCTCGCCCATAGTCCTTTGAGTATGTCCGGGGCGTATCTTTCCTCGGTTATAGTTATGTACACGGTGCCGCCCTCCGTCCTGATGTTGGTCACGTCGGCGACGGTCTTGCTTACGGGTTCCGCCCTGAGCTTTACGGAGAAGATGAAGAGGGGTATCTCGGGCTTGAGTACCAGAAGGGCCTTTTCCATCTGGACCGCTTTGCCCACGTCGGCCATGATCTCTCCGAAAAGGTTCCTGTAGGACTCCCCGCCGAACTCGTCCTCCGCTATCACCTCGATGTCCATCTGCGCACCTCAGAGGAATCCCGAACTCAGCAGCGCGCCGCCCAGCGCTCCGATGTATTGGGAATGGGGCGGCACGATCGGTCTCTCCCCCAGCACTTCTCCCACGGCGGTGACCAGCCCGGATATCAGCGACGTACCCCCCACCTGTATGATGGGATGGCGGACGTCTATCTCCTGCAGCTGCTGCTCGTATACCTGCTCGGCGACGGAGTGACACGCCGCGGCGGCCACGTCCTCGAATGATTTCCCTTCCCCGAGGGTGGTGACCAGGTCCTGTATGCCGAACACCGAACAGTATGAGTTCATCTTCGCGTTCCGCCAGTTACCGTTGTCCGCCAGCTTCCCCAGGTCCTCGATGTCGATCCTTAGTCTTTTCGACGTCATTTCCAGGAAACGTCCGGACGCGCCCGCGCATATCCCGCCCATGGTGAAGTTATCCGGGACCCCGTCCCTTACGGTTATAGCCTTATTGTCCATCCCACCGATGTCCAGTATCGTCGCCTCGCCGCGTTGCCTGTCCGCGAGCCAGACCGCGCCTTTCGAGTTGACCGTAAGCTCTTCCTGGACGAGTTTTGCGTTGTAATGTCTGCCGAGGGTGAACCTTCCGTAGCCGGTGACGCCCAACGCCTCGATCTGCTTGAACTCCACGCCCGCCTCTTTCATCGCGTTCTCAAGAACGGCGGAAGCGGACTGCACCACATCCCCCGACGGGGCCCAATCCTTCCCTATTATCTTGTTGTTCTCCATTATCAGAGCCTTCGTGGTGCTCGAACCGGAATCTATCCCCGCGGTCAGCCCGGTCTGCCTCTCCCTCGCCAGGACCTCCTTCCTTGTGACGATGGTCACCAGCGCTTCCATCCTGGTGAGCAGCTGCGCCGCTTTGAGCCTCTCGGTGAACGAATACGTCACGACCGGCAGTCTCGTGTTCTCCTGGATGAACCTCCTAAGCTCGTTCCTGACCAGCGCCGCCTCGGCGCATCTGAAGCACGTTGTTATGAACACCGCGTCGGCGTCGTACTTCTCGTCGGCGAGCCGGGCCGCCCTGGCTATCATAAGTTTCAGCTGCGGGGATCGGGGGTTGAAGCCGAACCTCTTCACAGCGTCGTTCACATCCGCGTATGACACGTCGGGATAGACGATCTTAGCGCCCACCGAGCGCGCCGCCTTCTCGACCTCATGCTGGACGCTGCTGTACTCCGTGCCGCAGGACAGTTGCGCGATCTTTATCATTTCAAACCCTCCAGGAATCCTTTTATCTGGCCGACGACGACCTTGGCATCCTCTTCGCTGTCCGGATATCTCACCGTCAGATGCGGTATCCCGCGTCTGCTTATCAGATACTTCACCATCTCGTTGGAGCGCTCGCACCCCACGCATCCGAAGTCGAACGGCGGGTCGAGCATGATGACCGCC
>JAITCQ010000042.1 GCA_031283015.1 Candidatus Methanoplasma sp. | reverse complement strand
ACGGAGGCCAACCCCGGCGCCAAGTGGATATTCGTGCAGCACCACAAGTCCACCGCGTCGCCCGCGTCCCACCAGACGGACGCGGACGTCCTGCTGTGGACGCCGGCCTTCGAGAGCCTTATGGACAAGTACGGCGTGGACTTCGTCCTCGCCGGACACGACCACGTTTACTCCAGAAGCTGGAGCATCCTCGGGCACGAGAAGGTGAACGATATCGATTACGCGAAGGATAACGTGACGAACCCGAAAGGGACGATATACTTCACCCTGACCACCGCAAGCGGTCTGAAATACTACGACTTCCTGGCCTCGAAGCCGTCCCTCCCCGCATGGGTGGACAGCATAGTGGGATTGTACTACGAAGGGAAGAACTCCCTTAACGTGGACTCCCTTCCCGGGAAACCCTGGTACACGAACATCGGCATCCAGATAAAGGCGCCGCAGTTCACGGTCGTGGACGTGTCCGACGGAAGCGTGACCTTCAAGACCTACCGCGCCGACACCATGGAGATCATCGACCAGTACACTGTATACAAGACGGAGACAGCTCAGCCGACATCCATATCCCTCGATAAGTCTGGCACTCTGAGCTCTTCCGAAACATACGGTTACTCGGCGCAGATCCCGACATCCGTTACGGTAACGAACACCGGCGGCCAACCCACCGGCGTGTTGAACGTTGATCTCGGAGGAACGAACGCAGGCAGCTTCGTTCTTTCTGTGACGACGATCGGCAGCATCGCCGCGGAAGGAACGTCGGTGTTCACTGTCGCGCCTAAGGTTGGCCTTGTGCCAGGAATGTACACCGCAACGGTCACAGTAAACGGCGGCGAGGCGTCCGAGACGTTCGACGTAAGCTTTACGGTGAACAAGAGGTCTCTTACCTGGAGTCAGGGTACGGTCGCTTCGAAGACCTATGACGGGAACACTTCCGCAACGGTCCTGACCGCCCCGGCCCTGAGCGGCCTGCTCGGAAGCGATAAGGTGAACGTTAGGGAAGGAAAAGCGGAATTCAGCGATGCGAACGCAGGGACCGGCAAGAGGGTGAACGCTTCGGGATGGGGCATATCGGGAGGACAGTCCGCATACTACAGTGTGCAGCAGCCCTCCTTCGCTAACGGCACCATCAATCCTAAGCCGATAACCTTCACCGGGTCTGTCACCGCATCGAAGGAGTACGACGGCAACGGCAACTTCGGAGACTCGCACATCGCCATAAGCAACGCAGGCAGCTTCAGCGGCAAGGTAGGCAGCGACGATGTCTCCCTTGACAAGACCGGCGTGACCGGCAGACTTGCGGCGGGAGACAGGTCCGGGAACCTATCTGTGAACGGAGCTTTTGCGCTGACCGGCAAGGACGCAGGCAACTATGCCCTGTCAGAACAGCCAAAGGTAGCGGCGACCATCACAGGAGATGATGATGACGGCGGCAGCAACGACATATGGGTGGCGATTGCGGCAGTGGCGGTGATCGCAGTGATCGTGATAGCGGCGTTGTCATTGCTGGGGTTCATCCGCGTCAAGATCTGAGGTGATCAGGAGGGTCGAACCACACGGGGCAAAGAACAGAGGCGCGCGGAAGCGGCGCGCCTCTGGAAATCAAACATTAAGCCGGCTGACGGGAACGTCAGCCGGTATTTTTCTTTTAATATAGGTACACGATCCGCCGGAATGCGGGGTCGGTCGCGGCGGTTTATGAGAAGAACGGCGGAATGCCAGAGCGGAAGGCACAACAAAGCTTATTTATTGAATGGGCATTCAACGCACATTACGCAGAGGTAGTCAAGCTTGGCCAACGACGCTAGGTTGAGGGCCTAGTCCTTAGTGGTCCAAGGGTTCAAATCCCTTCCTCTGCACTACCACCATCCTGTCTCTTGGAAAAGCGCTCATGTGCCAGCTAGTTTCTTCTCCAGCTCGAACTCCTTCATGAGCACTTTCAGGATGAAGAAACCCCATACGGCGACGAAAAGCGATCCCGCGATCTCGGCGAACGCTGACCCCCACCAGATGTATGTCAGGCCGGAGGTGGTCAGCATCGCGATGTAACTCACCGGGATGAGCAGAAAATTCCTGAACACGGTGGACACCAGCGCCCTCATTCCCATGCCGAGGGCTTGGAACAAGGACTCGGCGGCGGCGCCCATCGCCACGAACGGCAGGAATATCGCCCCGATCCTCAGGAATTCGGCCATCCCCGGTCTGAGATACTCCATCTCCGGGTCGTAAGTGAATATCATCAGTATATGCGGCGCCAGGATTACCGTTATCGCCGTTACGACGATCATGAACAGCGTCGATATCCTTACGGCGTAAGTGAACGCGATCTTCACCTTGTCGTAACGCCTCGCCCCGTACGCCGCGGCGCAGACTGGCACCAGACCGGACGCTATGCCGAACAGCGGTATCATCAGCACGCTCAATATCCTCCAGTCCGACGAATAGATGGCGACGCCGTCGTCCCCTCCCGCCTGCAGGAGTATCAGGTTCATGAACACCACCACGAAGGATATGACCATCATCTGGAGAGCGGCGGGGATGCCCACTTTGAATATGTCGCGGATGATGGGCATCTCGAACCTGAACCCCTTGAACCTGAACTTCAGGAACAGGTCCTTCTTGATGAAATACCAGTACAGGATCACGACGAGCGCTATCGCCACCGAGATGACCGTCGCCACGGCCGCCCCCATCATCCCCCATCCGAGTCCGTAGTCATAGATGAAGAACGGGTCCAGGACCAGATTTATGACGGCGGACAGGATCAAAATATACATAGAACGTTTGGCCGCCCCCTCGGATCTGAGAATGTTGCCCAGCACGCCGATCAGCATGAATACGACGACGAAAACAATGATGGGGAGAGCATAATTGACGCATTCCTCTATCGTGCTCTCGGAGGCTCCGGCGCCCATGAACCCCAGAAGAGGCCTCAGGAGCACAAGGAGCACCACCATCGTTATCGCGCTTGCGATCAGGATCAGCATCACGGCATGGGTCGCCGTCCTATCCGCTTCCAATTTGTCCCCGGCGCCTATCCTCTTCGCGATCGCGGATGCGGCGCCTATCCCGATGCCGTTGCATATTCCTATTATAATAAAAAAGAGAGGGAACACTATCCCGACGGCGGCAAGGGCGTCCGTGCCCAGGCCCGCCACCCAAGCCGCATCCACCAGATTGTTCGCTGACTGGGCGACGAGGGCGACTATCGTGGGGATCGCCATCGCGAGTATCGCTTTTTTAGGATCCCCTAGCAGCGTCTCCACGTCCTTGGTCTTCTCGAATTCCTCCACGGCGTCCCCTCCGGTCTGACTATCCCGATGAACTATATGACTTTTTCAGTATGACAATAAGGGCGCGCTCGTTCCGTTCCGAACGGGTCTGCCCAGGTTCAAATAGATTCTAAGCCTTCCTTAGATCGAGAAAAAATGGAAACGATCAGGTCTTTCGTCTCGTTCAAGATACCTGAGATGCCCGCGGTCACGGACGCTCAAGAAAAGCTCAGAGGGACCCCCGGGGTCAGCGTACCGAAGGAGGTGCATCTGACCCTGAGATTCCTGGGGGATGTGGAGCAAAAGAAGATCGGGAAACTGTCCGAGCGCATGAGGTCGCTGGAAGGATACGAAGCGTTCGGCGTTTCACTGAAGGGCATCGGCGCGTTCCCCAACAATAAGGATCCCCGCGTGGTGTGGATCGGCGCCGAACTTGGAGATCCGTTCCCTAGCATATTGTCGGATCTGGACGGAATGCTTGGCTCGCTTTCCATAAAATATGATAAGAAACCCTTCAAAGCGCACGTGACGATCGGCAGAGTAAGGACGCCGTCGAGATCCCTGACAGAATTCCTGGACGGCGGACGCGGTTTGGAGGCGGGATCCTTCGTATGTTCGGAGATATTCTTGATGAGCAGCGATCTCACGCCGAAGGGCGCGGTCCATTCCGTTATCGATCCTTTCAGGCTCAGCGGCGTTTGAAATAGCCCTTAAGGCCGAGGAGTCGGCGATGATCCTTTCCGCAACATTCTTTCACTCGGATGAAGAATGGCGGGTTTTAGAAAAAGAAGTGGTTTCAAATGAGTTTGGTAATCATGATGGTATCTTACTTACTTTTCTTCTTTTCGCGCAGGTACGATACGGCGCCCAGTATGGCGACGATTATCACTGGTATGACCCACCCGAACCAGTATGAATCATCTTCCAACACTATGGCGAGAGCGACATACGCCAATATCAGTCCCGCTATGCCGATGACCCCGTATTTCCTTAGGATAGCTCCGCCGCCCAGGAGAAGCATGAACAGGATCAGTATGACAAACATCACGATAGCGCCTATGGCACCGGATGTCAGACCTGCGAAGGATGTGTCGCCGATCAAATCGGTCACGATACCCGCTATGAAATAGCTCACCAGAACAGGTACGACCACGACCAGCAGGATCGTCATCAGCAATCCGCCTGCCAACGACTGCAACGGACTCTTATTTTCTTTACTTTTTGTCATTATTTTTCCTCTGAATTTTTTATTTTTCTTTGAAGCCGTTCGGACTTGCACCTTTCGGCGGTCCCCCCTTCCGCCGGCCGGGCCGGGGAATGAGTGCGGCATATCCACCCGTTTGTTCGGATATGATGCCGTGTAATGTTAATTTGCATGATTCTATTAAAAATATAGCTCGTTTTGCGGTCTGCAGCGGCGGTAATGTTCTCGAGCCCGCCCGCCTCCGCAAGCGAGGCGGTGCCGCATAGATCCGCACAGACCATGACGTTCAACTAGCGGAAGGATTGCGACAGGACCCATTGATCGCAGGGGTGTTGAGGTAGCACATCCGATCCGAGGAGCCGATCGAATACGCTTTCGGCATGTTCAGTAAGGGTATTGAAAACGCCCCCGAACAAGCCGGAAAATGGTTTTAAGATATTGATCCTGAAGGTCGGAAAGTACCGATCGTGACGTCACGCCGGTCGGTCCGCAAGGTCTTCGGAATCGGGGCCGCAGGAGGAGAGAGCGGGAGGTTGCATCCAACGCACAAAAAAAGAGGGCCGCTGCCGCACAAAAGAGAACACTTGCTCTGTGCCAGGACGTTGTGGCACTCTAGATCGATCCGATGAATATCGATATATGTTCGCTTTGACGAAAATCAAAGCGGGGGGGGGGGGGGGGGGTGGCACTTCCCCGTAAAAATTTTTTCAAAAAGAAAGCGCTTTTTTATTGAGAAATAA
>JAITCQ010000012.1 GCA_031283015.1 Candidatus Methanoplasma sp. | reverse complement strand
TTCATCGGCACCTGGTCCAGGGGAACATGTCCGGGGCCCTCGACCATGCTTTGGACGCCGGCCTCCCTGCACCTTTTGACCAGGTGGCCCAAGGTCATCAGTTCGGCAAGCTGCGCCTGGTCTGACGCGTCGTCAATGCACCCGGGCCTGAACCCGTCCCCGAGGGAAAGGGTGAACTCGTACTTCCCGGCCATCTCCAACAGATAATCAAAATTCTTGAAGAGAGGGTTCTCCTCTTCGTTATGGAGTATCCATGCCGTAAGGAAGGACCCGCCTCTCGAAACGACATCCGTCACCCTTTTGCTCTTTTTGAGCCAGGCAACCGATTCCTTCGTTATTCCGCAGTGGACGGTCATGAAGTCCATCCCGTCCTTTGCGTGCTTCTCTATGCCGCCGAATATGTCGTCCTCCGTCATGTCCACCACGGCGTCCTTCCTCGCCGCCGTCAATCCCGTCTGATAGATCGGCACCGAGCCCATCATCATCGGGGCCTTGCCGATGAGCGTTTTTCTGATATGGTCGATGTCCCCGCCGGTACTGAGGTCCATCACCGCGTCGGCTCCGTATCTTACGGAGATGTCCAGTTTCCGGAGCTCGCTGTCAAGATCTACAATATCCCTGGACGTCCCGAGGTTGACGTTCACCTTTATCCCCAGGCCCTCACCGATCGCGGACGGCTCCGGATCGTGTATGGGGTTGAGGGGCACCACGATCCTCCCGGAAGCTATCCCGTTCCTTACGAACTCTTCGCTCACTCCCTCTTTTTCGGCTATCCTTTTGATCAGAGGGTTGACGCCCCGCCGGGCCTCTTCCATTATGGTGCTCATGCATACAGGCATCGTTTGTCAATATTTCAGACTTATCAATGTGCGCCCCCCCTTCTTCACGGACCGAACGGAACGCGCCGTCAGACCCGCATCGTCAGGGGCCGTTCTCAAGGCGGGAAAAGCTTACGAACGGGCGGCGAAACGGCGCGGGAAGTGTGTTTGAAAGCTAGGTCAAATCTGCGGTGCGGAAGTTTGCGCGCGTGCGCGTGCACCCGTATAAATAATAGGTCCGTATATGGTAAAGTGTAAGATATTTTATTCGGAGTTGCGGAAATGGATGGGAGCACACAGCAGGGACTGTACGACGCAGACAGCATAGTCGCCCTAAAAGGATTGGAAGCGGTCAGGAAAAGACCGGGAATGTACATAGGAAGCACCGACGGCAGAGGCCTCCATCACCTTGTCTACGAGGTCGTGGACAATGGGATTGATGAGGTGATGGCGGGCTTTGCCAAAAAGGTGAACGTATACCTGAACGAGGACGGCTCAGTGACCGTCGCCGACGATGGGAGAGGGATCCCCGTCGGTATGAACAAGGAAGAGGGGAAGGATGCGCTGGAGATGTGTCTCACCGACCTTCACGCGGGAGGCAAATTCGACCAGAATGCGTACAAAGTGTCCGGCGGACTCCATGGAGTGGGCGTTTCCGTCGTCAACGCCCTGTCGAAACGGCTCATCGCTGTTGTCGAAAGGGACGGCAAGATGTATCGGCAAACATACCAGATCGGGATACCGGACGGCCCGGTGGAGACCATAGGCGTATCGAGCAGGACCGGGACGACTATCACGTTCTACCCGGATGACGGTATTTTTGAGACCACTGCCTTCGAGTACGAAGTGCTTCAGAACAGGTTCAGGAATCAGGCGTTCCTCAACAAGGAGGCGACCATATTCTTTGAGGACAAAAGGACCGGGAGGTCCGAGATGTTCCATTACGACGGCGGAGTGTCGGAGTTCGTTCAGTATCTAAACAGGTCGAAGAAGGCCATACATGAGCCGCCGATCGCCCTTTCCGGAGAAAGGTACGGGGTGATGATGGACATCGCCCTCCAATATACGGACGGGTACAACGAGGCGATCGATTCTTTCGTTAACACCATCTACACACCCGAGGGCGGAACGCACATGACCGGGTTCAGGGCGTCGTTGACGAAAACGATCAACAGCTACGGTAAGGACAACGGATTGCTCAAGGACACCGCCCTCGAAGGGAGCGACGTAAGAGAAGGGCTCACGGCGATCCTCAGCATAAGGATGCCGGAGCCGCAGTTCGAAGGCCAGACGAAAGCGAAGCTCGGAAGCAGCATCGCTCAGAAGGCGGTCTCCGAATTCATGAACGAGAAACTTGCGGAGTACTTCCTGGAGAACCCCTCGGTGGCCGCGCTGGTCGTCAGGAAGGGGATATCCGCGCTGGAGAGCAGGGAGGCGGCGAGGAAGGCGAGGGACGCCACAAGGAGGAAGAGCGCGCTGGAGTCCGGCAGCCTGCCCGGGAAACTCGCCGACTGCTCCGAGAAGGACCCGGCGAAATGCGAGCTGTACATCGTGGAGGGAGAATCCGCCGGCGGAAGCGCCAAGCAGGGAAGGAACCGCGCGTTCCAGGCGATACTGCCGCTCCGCGGAAAGATCCTGAACGTGGAGAAGGCGAGGCCAGACAAGATACTGGACAACGAGGAGATAAAGAACCTGATGATCGCGATAGGCGGCGGGATCGGAAAGGAATTCGACGTTTCGAAGGTAAGGTACCACAGCATCGTCATAATGACCGATGCCGATATCGACGGGGCGCACATAGGCACCCTGCTACTGACCCTGTTCTACAGACAGATGAGGCCGCTGATCGAGAACGGCCACGTGTTCCTCGCGATGCCCCCCCTCTATAGGGTATCCAAAGGGAAGAAGGAGATCTACGCCTACAACGAAGGAGAGATGGCAAAGGCGCTGGAAGAGATCGGTTCCGGCGCGAACATAAGCAGATACAAAGGGTTGGGAGAGATGAACCCGCAGCAGCTGTGGGAGACCACTATGGACCCGGAGACCCGGCTGATGAAGAAGGTCGAGATCGAGGACGGGATGCTCGCCGACCAGCTGTTCTCGATCCTGATGGGCGACGACGTGGAGCCGAGGCGCGAGTTCATAATCGAGCACGCCCACGAAGTAGTGAACCTGGATGTGTGATCGTATGGAAGAACGTAAGAAGATCATACCCCAGAGCATCGAGAAAGAGATGAAGAGGTCGTACATCGACTACTCCATGAGCGTGATAGTAGGGCGCGCGCTTCCCGACATAAGGGACGGGCTGAAGCCCGTCCACAGGAAGATCCTGTACGCGATGTCGGAACTCGGTCTGCCGCACAACAGACCCCATAAGAAATCGGCGAGAGTGGTGGGAGAGGTCCTTGGTAAGTACCACCCCCACGGAGACTCCGCCGCTTACGAGTCGATGGTCAGGATGGCGCAGCCATTCTCCCTGAGATATCCGCTGGTGGACGGTCAGGGCAACTTCGGTTCCGTCGACGGAGACTCCCCAGCGGCGATGCGTTATACGGAGGCCAGGCTGTCAAAGATATCCAGCGACCTGCTCGCCGACCTGGACAAGAACACCGTCGACTTCGTGGACAACTTCGACGGATCTCTGAAAGAACCGAGCGTCCTGCCCGCAAAGTTCCCAAATCTTCTGGTGAATGGCTCGGACGGGATAGCGGTAGGCATGGCGACCAAGATGCCGCCGCACAACCTTTCGGAGGTATGCGACGCGATGATCTATTCCATAGACAATCCGGAGGCTGACGTGACGGACCTCATGAGGTTCGTGAAAGGGCCGGATTTCCCCACAGGAGGGACCGTTTACGGCCTTTCCGGAATAATATCCGCTTACACCACCGGGAGGGGGAAGATAAAGGTCAGGGCGAACACCCATTTTGAGGAGATCGGCAACGGCAAGAGCAGCATAATAATCGACGAGCTTCCGTACCAGGTCAACAAAGCCGCGCTTATCGAGACGATAGCCGAATATGTCAAGGACAAGGTACTCGAGGATATCACCGACCTCAGGGACGAGTCAGACAGGGACGGAATGAGGGTGGTGATCGAGCTTCACAGGGATGCCATAGACAATGTGGTGCTTGAGAACCTCTTCAAGAGGACGCAGATGGAGATCACCTACGGAATAATAAATCTGGCACTTGTGAACAACAAGCCTACCGTGCTCACTCTGAAGGATATGATAAGCCATTATATTGCATACAGGACGGAGGTCGTTGTCCGCAGGACCCAGTATGACCTGGAACAGGCGGAGAAACGCTACCATATACTCGAGGGGCTGATGAAGGCCCTGAGCATGCTCGATGAGACCATAGCCCTGATCCGCGCCTCGAAGGATGCGCCAGAGGCCAACGAGGGCCTGAGGAACCTATTAGGAATAGACGAGGAGCAGGCGAAGGCCATACTGGACATGAGACTGCAGAAGCTCACCGGCCTGGAGATAGATTCCATACGGGAGGAGCACAGGCAGCTGATCGAGCTGATGAAGGACCTGCGCGACATCCTGGACAGCCACGGCAGGGTCCTGACAATCATTAAGGACGAACTCAAAGAGATGAAGGACTCCTACGGGGACGAGCGCAGGACGATCATCAACGAGAGCGCACTGGACATAGACGAAGAGGACCTGATCCCGATGGAGGACGTGGTGATAACCATCTCCGCCGACAACTACATCAAAAGGATACCGCTCAGCACATACAGGCAGCAGGCCAGGGGCGGGGTGGGCCTGATAGGCATGCAGACCAAAGAGGAGGACTACGTCTCAAGCATGTTCGTCACATCCTCCCATGACTACCTGATGTTCATAACGAACCACGGAAGGCTGCATTGGCTCAAGGGATACAGGGTCCCGGAGGGAAGCAGGCAGTCGAAAGGGAAACCGATTATCAATCTTCTTCCCGACATAGAGCAGGGGGAGATGGTGGTGAACACCATATGCGTCCACGACTTCCCTGAAGATAAGTATCTGGCGTTCTGCACGAAGAACGGGCTCCTTAAGAAGACAAGCCTCAGCGCGTACAGCAACGTGAGGTCCAGAGGGATAAAGGCGATAAAGCTGGAGGACGGCGACGAGTTGATAGAGACATCCATCACCGAAGAGAAGGACCAGATCATCCTTGCCACCATGAACGGCCAGGCCGTGAGGTTCAACGAGTCGGGCGCCCGCTCCACCGGCAGGGATACGATGGGGGTCAAGGGCGTGACGCTCAACGAGGGCGACGCCGTCGTGTCCATGGCGGTGGTTCGCAATGAGGATAAGCTGCTGACGGTGACGGAGAACGGATACGGCAAAATATCCGATGTGAGCGATTACCGTCAGACGAAACGCGGGGCGAAAGGCGTGATAACGATAAAGACGGACGAGAGGAACGGCAAGGTCGTGTCCGTCCGAAAAGTATCCGCCGGCGACCATCTTATGGTGACCAGCGTGCACGGGAAGATGATACGCATGAACGTGGACGAGATAAGGGAGACCGGTCGCAATGCGAAAGGCGTCCGTATCATGGACATGAGGAACGGAGACAAGATAACCGCGGTCCAGCCCATAATCTCCGACGGGGAAGAGGAGTGACGATGCACCCCGAAAGGATATGGATGACAGCGGCCGCAGCATGGGCCGCAGCATGCATATTCTTCGTGTTCTTCATGCTCTCGTCAGCCGACGGGCGCGAGAAGTACCTGATACTCACGGGGGTGACCGTCATCTGTTTCGCGGCATGCTCGATAAGCGCGTGGAACATGATCTCCCGGGCCGCCGCGATGGAAGAGACGTTCGGAACTTTCAAAGGCCTGGTGCTGAAAAAGCCCGGCGCCGGGACGGACCGCGCCGAAGAGATCTCGCCGAAAGGGAAGATGCCGAAAGAATGAATGGGTCAGGAAACTTTATAATAGAAAACCAGCAATAGGGGGAAGTACGCCGTGGTAACTCAGTTGGGAGAGTGCATGACTGAAGATCATGAAGTCGCTGGTTCGAGCCCGGCTCACGGCACCATACTTTCTTTTGATATAATGCGCATACATACTGCGCGGCCGCAGCCGGGGAGGGCATCCTTTGGAATCAGATAAGATATTCATCGACATAAGGACAAGCGATCTCACGCTTGCGCAGGTCCTGCAGGAGATACAGAGGATACAGGCCGAGAATCCCGATTATGAGATATTCCTCGACGGCGACGCGCACGCTATCGCGGGAAGGAGAAAGCCGAGGAGAGTGTGACGATGAGGGGAAGGATCACGATCGCGCTTTACAATTCATACGACCCGAACAAATTCAGGGAGCCTCACAGAAGGGTCATCGCGAGGACGGGCGGTCTGGCGATGGCCTTCGGCATGAACCTGGCGCTTTTCGGGTTTCCGATCCCGGAGGACGCGAGGACCCCCGCGGAGATCGCGGAATGGGTGGCGGGCACCACCAGCATCGGAGGCGGCGGGGAATATTTCGTGCAGCTCGCCGAAAAGGGGAGGTTCAGCACGTTCCCGTATCCGTCGAAGGGTTTCCCCCCGCAGCTCGGAGAACCGATACTCACCACAAGCAAACCCGACGAAAAGAAAAGGACGAGCGCCGGCGAAGTGGCGGACATGGTCAAAGGAGGGAAGAGCGTGATGCTGATATTCGGCATCGGGCCGCACGGGGTCCCCAAGGACATCGCCGCGATACCGGAATACCATATGGACGTCACCGGCGGAGGCTTCTCGCTCGAAACATGCACCGCGCTCGGAGCGGTATGCGGCGCTATAAAATCCAAGCTGGATCAATAACGCTCGTAAAGGATGCCGCAGGGTTCCAAAAGAACCCCGCTCCCCTTCTCGACCCTTCCCACAATTTCCGTGTTCTTGTATCTTTTAACGACATCATTGGCATCAGATTCGGGCAGGATCATCGTGAAACCCATGCTCATATTGAACGTCTGGTACATTTCCCGGTCCTCAACGTCTCCCAGCTCCCGGATGACATTGAATATGGGGGCGGGGGCGATCGGATCGCTGATGACGTACCTCAGACCCTTCTTCATGCGGCAGATGTTCCTGAGACCTCCGCCGGTTATGTCCGCAAGCCCGTGCACCTCGTGATCTCTCGTGATGTCAAGCACTTGCTTCACGTATATCTCGGTCGGCGTGAGGAGCTCCGCTCCTATTTTGCCGGAGAGACCTTTGACCTTATCGTTCAAAGATACGTTCGAGGATTCCAATACTTTTCTGGCCAATGTGAATCCGTTGGAATGCATTCCCGACGATCTTATGCCGAGGATCACGTCACCCTCTTCGCACTTCTCGCCGGTGATCGCGCGCGCTTTATCCACGAACCCAAGGCATGTCCCTGAAAGATCGAGACAGTTCACGATCTCCGGAAGGACCGCGATCTCGCCTCCGACGATCTCCATGCCGGACATTTCCGCGCCTTTTTGCAGACCGATACCGATCTCTTTGGTCACCGTATCGTCCGGACGGTCTATGGCGATATAGTCTACGAAGGATATCGGCTCGGCGTTGACGCATATGGTGTCGTTCACGTTCATCGCGATGCAGTCTATGCCCACGGTGTCCCAGATACCGAGTTCCTTTGCGATCAGGAGTTTCGATCCGACGCCGTCGGTCGCCATCGTGAGATATTTGTCGCCGAAGTCTATCAGGCTTGCGAAGAGGTCCGGGATACGGACCATCTGTCCGACGCCCTCCCTCCTGAATCTGAGTTCCCCCACAAGCGAGCTTATCGCTTTTGATTTATCGTCGATATTGACGCCGGCTTTTGAATATGTCCACCCCTTTGGCATTGGTCTCACCGGGTAATAGGCTCATCCCCTTATTAGTTTTCACACACGGCCCCCAAAAGGACACAAAATGGTTTATCGAACTAGTTCGTACCCCTTCACAATGTCGCTGCACGACCGTTGGGTCCAGGAAAGGAAGCACGAGCATTACTATAAATTAGCGAAAAAGCTCCATTACAGGTCCAGAGCGTCATTTAAGCTGATGCAGATAGACGAACGTTTCAACATCTTCAGAGAGGGGGATTCGGTCGTCGACCTAGGAGCGTCGCCCGGCGGCTGGCTCCAGGTGGCGAAGGAACGTGTCGGCGACGGCGGTCGAGTGGTAGGCGTGGACCTCCGGTACATAAGGCCGCTGGACGGCGTCGTCACCATCATCGGCGACATAACCGAAGACGGCACCATGAGGGAACTTTTGGAGACGGTCGGAGGAAAAGCGGACATCGTGCTTTCAGACATGGCGCCGAACATAGGGGGAAGTTACTCCACCGACCACGCCCGTTCCGTGGACCTTTGCATGTATGCGGTCGCGGTCTGCGACAGGATACTGAAAAAGGGGGGCAGAATGGTGGTGAAAGTGTTCATGGGGGACATGACGGACTCCCTCCTGAAAGAATTGGAACAGCGATTCGTTTCGGTGAAGGTGCATTCGCCGGCGGCGTCTAGAGATACATCCTCCGAAGTTTACGTCATATGCAAAGGATTCCTCGCCTCGAAGAACGTCAAGCTGAAAGATATGAGGGAAGAGGAAAAGAGACCGGAATTCATGCCGAAGGGCGGGAACATCTGATCAGTCCCAGAAACGCTTGTTCTTTGCGTAAAGGACCTCCGCGTTCATTATGTCGCGGAGGAAGTCGTCCTCGTCGACGTGCATACCCCTCAAGATCCTGGACGCGCCGTCCGGGCCAATGCCCCTGCCCGCAAGGACGATCGCCGCCTTTTTCCCGTACTCGTTGACGAGGTTCGCGTTGCGCGACACCCTCAGGGCATCCCTCTTCTCCTGTTCGCTGCGCTCCTTCATTTTGATGCATTTTATGCTGTCCCGTTCATATCCTTTGAGGAGCGCCACCATGTTCCCGTTGCATCTGGGACATTTGAAATGCGGAGGCGTTTCGTTCACTCTTACTCTCCATTGGTTAGTGCAGTTCAGGCACGACGCGAAGAGCACCTCGTCCTCCAGCCTCTTCTTGAGCGCCATCAGGATGGTGTGGTCCGCCCTCCTGGGCTGCATCAGCTCCTTCGATCTCACGATGCCCTCGTTGCCGATGTGGGATATTCCGCACACCTCTATCTTCATCAGGCCGTCCGCCAGCATCTTCGTCACAAGTTCGGTGTTTCGGATGTCCAGGTCCTCCCATAGGACCATGTTAACCGCCTCACTGTATGCGGGCGTGTCCTTATGGAGTTCGAAAAGACGGTTGAAATTAATGAAGCGGTGGTCCGCCCCCTTCTCGATTATGCCGAACTTCTTTGCGACATGAACAAAACGCCATTTCAGATACGTCGAGTTAAGGATGGTGAGCCGGGCCAAGGCCTCTATCGTTCCGGGCTTTATGGACCTGAACGTTGTTTCCAGGAGCTTTCTGTCGACGCTCCGGGGAAGCTCGAGTATGATGCGGTACGGGTCGGCAGATACGCCGATGCTCTCTCCGAGGCGCGCGGTGAGCAGGGCAGAATATATCTTCGCTATGGTTTCGTTGACCCTGCTGCCGAAACAGCAGTTCAATATCGCCAGGCGGTCGTTCGACTCGATGGTCATCGTTTTGTCAGTGGGGACCGGCCATTTTTCTTTTTGCCTGTCAACGTACTCGGCGACCCTTCTGCGGGAACTCTCGTCGCCGGGGTATCTCTCAAGCTCCATCTTTCGGCGCATCCTCCCCACTTCCATCGCGACCTCGAACGGCACCGGTATATCCGAGCCCGCCCAGGACGGGACGGACCCCACATCCTTCGCCTCTTCGACAAGGAGTTCCTCCTCCCGCATCTCGATGATCCTCCATGTCCTGCCCTTCGCGATGAACATTGCGTATGGTTCGGCGAACGACGCCACGAAACTCTCGTCCAAGGTCCCGACGATCCCCCTCGTGCTTATGTCCCGGATGAGGTACGTCCTTTCATCGGGGATCATGGAGATGTTGTCGTAGAAATATTGCATGCCCTTCTTCGAGCGTCTGAAACCGTTCTCGTCCTCGAATATCAGCTTGATCGATTTCAGCTGTTCCAGGACGCCGTCCATGTCGGAGCGCTCCAACGTTCTGAACGAATTGGACCTTCTGAATATCCTGTAGGCCAGGTCCCTGTCCGTGCGACCGCTCATAGTCATCGCTACCAGCTGATTAGCGAGCACCGTGAACGGGTTCGCTCTCCCTTTGAAGTATTCGAGTTCCTTCGCGTCGCTTCTCCTGGCGATGACCAGCGCTTCGGCGATCTCGTCCGGCGCCGTCGCCAGGATAACGGAGCGGATGACCTCGCCCATCCTGTGCCCCGCGCGCCCGGCGCGCTGTATCATACGAGAGACCTCTCTCGGCGAGTTGTACTGGATGACAAGGTCCGCGGACCCGATGTCTATCCCCAGTTCCAGAGAGGAGGTCGCGATCACCGCTTTCAGCTCGCCGTTCTTGAACATGTCCTCTATGCCCATCCTGTTCTCCTTCGAAAGGGACCCGTGGTGGACATCTATTGAAAAATCCTCATCCCAGAGACGATATCTTGCGGCAAGCCACTCGGCGGTCTCCCTCGTGTTCACGAATAGGAGAGTGGACCTTCCGGATTCCATCAGCTGTCTAGCCCTTTTCATCACGGCCAATATGTCCGGGTCGCTTTGGAGTCGGTCTTGGAGAACGGCATCGTCCTCGCCGGGCAGCGGGCACTCGACGGCGATCTCGAATTCCCTGCGGGTGTCGTGTTTGCACAGAACGACCTCCCTTCCGACGCCCGAGAGGAAGTCCCTCACGTCATCCACGTCGCCCACGGTCGCGGACAGCCCTATACGCTGATACTCTCCGCTGAGTTCTGCCAGACGCTCAAGGGCGACGCCGAGCTGTGCGCCCCTTTCCGTGCATGACAGCTCGTGGATCTCGTCCACCACCACCCACTCGATGTTCTTCAGATGTTCCCTCAGCCGCTTGCCGGTAAAGAGCACCTGCAGCGTCTCCGGCGTCGTGATAAGGATCTCCGGGGCCTTCTGTGACTGTCGGTTCCTTTCCGCCTGCGTGCTGTCCCCGTGCCTGACCCCCACGGAGATATCCAACGCCGCTCCGTATTCCTCCATCCTTTTCAGCATGTCCCTGTTGAGCGCCCTCAGCGGCGTGACGTATAGACAGCGTATTCCGGGACCCCCCTTTGTCCTGAAGATGGAATCGAAGATCGGGAGCATCGCGGCCTCGGTCTTTCCGATGCCAGTGGGGGCCACGAGAAGAACATTCTTTCCGGACAGTATTCTGGGGATGACATCCTTCTGGGGGTCTGTGGGCTGCGTTATGCCCCGGTCCCTCAAGACAGAGACGAGTTCCGGGCTGAGTTTATCGAACGACATAAAAAATGAATGCGCCGGGAGGTCCCGGCAAATGGTTTATCTTCTCTTCTTTTTGCCGAGGGACCTGAGGT
>JAITCQ010000098.1 GCA_031283015.1 Candidatus Methanoplasma sp. | reverse complement strand
TTTGATTATATCCTAGGGGGATTTCTGCCATCTCTGTACCTGTCTCCTTGGAAAAATAAAAACAGCCTTTCAGTGATGCGGCGGGTCACTCTTTTGCGCTCCTTTTGCTCTTTTGCCCTAACCACCGCGTTACACTACGTCCGAACTTTCGGACCGGACCGACCAAATGTTTAACGCTGAAAAACGCGCTGTGTGGCTCGGTGATTATCATGACAAGATACAAGAGCGAGATCGTGAGGGTGACCTTTAAACTGATGATGTCATCGATCAATGAAAGCGAAGTTACGAAATTGAATGAACTGATAGAGAAAAGATCATCGGAAGGTTGGGAGCTCGTCACTTATACCTTTATGGGCGGTGGCGGCGGCAACGATTTCGGCAGAGGTATCCTAGTGACATTCAAAAGGGACTGAACATAAGATCAGGAAAAATAGGTCTGTCCGGCCGATGCTTCCGATGCAGTCCGCGATGTATCAGGCCGGGTGCGAACAGTAAAAAAAAACATATCTTTATATTTTTCAACCTCGGTTTTTATTTCAGCAGGTGGGGGTTCTCTGCAATGGTAATGCTAGTTGACCATCTGAAAAGGGTTTTCAAGGAGTGGTGAGGGGTACCTATGGCAAAAGGAGCCTTGGCCGTCTCTCTGGTCTGCATTGTATCGCTCATCGGGGGCTTCTTCGTGGTCGCCAACCCGCTGGAACACAGCGATCATGACGATGATTCGGATTCCGGCGGTACGACGCCGGTGATAAAGGACGAGGAGCTGAGCATCCATTTCCTGGAACTGGGGAACAAATACACCGGAGACAGCGTTTACATCAACTACGGCGAGATCGACATCCTCATTGACGCTGGGTCCCGCACGGACTCGTCAACGACGATAATCAATTACATAAACGACCACATAAAAGATAACAAGCTGGAATACGTTATTGCGACGCATGCGCACCAGGACCATATCGCAGGGTTCTACAGCACGGGGAGCTCCGTCGGGGTCCTTGACAATTTTGAGATAGGGATCGTCATCGACTATCCCCGGTCGGATGCTACCAGCGCCACCCGCACCAATTACGAGAGAACAAGGGACCTGCGGTGCACCGAGCATTTCACTGCGTTGCAATGCTACAATAACGAGGGCAATGCGAAACGCATATATGAGCTGGGTCCGGGCGTGACGATGGAGATCCTCTATCAGCGCTATTATGTGGAGAAAGCAAGTACCGAGAACAATTACTCGGTATGTCTGATGATCGTGCAGAACGGCAAACAGTACCTGTTCACGGGCGACCTGGAGAAGGCGGGCGAGGACTCGCTCGCAGACTTCTATCAAAATCAACCGGAACGCAACGGCCTGGGTCACTGTGTGCTTTATAAAGGCGGACATCACGGTTCGTCGACCTCGTCCAATGTCAAACTGCTGGAGGCCATTACGCCAGAATACGTTATCATCTGCACCTGCGCCGGATCGCCTGAGTATACCACGAACCCGCTGAACCAATTCCCCACGCAGGAGTTCGTCAACAGGATCGCGGTATATACCGAGAAAGTATACGTCACCACGCTGATGGTCAATTACAGCGGTAATGTGTTCCAATCGATGAACGGTAACGTAATTTTCTTGGTCAAGGACGGAGAGATCACCATCATATGCAGCGGCGACGATAAAGTGCTGAAGGACACCGAGTGGTTCCAGAATAACAGGACCGCTCCCGCCGCTTGGGCGTAACGGCTCCGCACCGGGTGCCCTCGCCGTTAAAGGCTGCTAAGTTCTTTTCAGATTCTGGGTAATACGCTTTCGAGAGTTACGGGCCGTTCCTGCCGCTTAAAGCGGAGAATTAGAGAACAGAAACAAAAAGATTAATCAGCTGCCCCGATATCTGCCCTGCAGAGGGCAAGGTTTGAACATCATTTTGGTCGCCGCGGCGATATTCGTTTTTACTTATGCTCTCATCTCGATCGGCAGCATCCCGAAACTGAGGATCGACCGCGGTATGGCGGCGGCCCTCGGCGGGGTCATGATGGTATTGTTCGGGATAGTTTCGCTGATCGACCTCCCCGGGCTGATCGATCTCAACGTGATCTTCCTTCTCCTGGGAATGATGTTGCTGGTTGCCGGCCTTGAGTTCTCCGGGTTCTTCCGGATCGTTTCGGACCTTCTGATAAAACGCTCCGGCAGCAGGGTGATGCTGCTTGCTTACATCATGGTGATATGCGCTGTGCTTTCGGCCGTTGCGCTGAATGACGCCGTGGTCCTTATCTTCACCCCAGTTGTCATAAGGTGCTGCAGAAGGACGAAAAGCAACCCCATTCCGTATTTGATAGGGGTGATGTTCTCTGCGAACATCGGAAGCCTCGCCACGTTCGTCGGCAACCCCCAGAACGCTTACATCGCATCCCATTCTGGAATTTCCTTCATCGATTTCTCGGCCCATACCCTTCCGATCGCTCTCGTCTGCCTGCCGATCGCGTTCTTCATCATCTATGCGATGTTCAGAAAGAGCCTTGTATCCGACGATCCGGTCCCTCCCGGCGGCGACGATACGGAGGTGGACCGCATCAGACTGTGGGCGGTCGTGACGATCATGATAGGCGCGCTTGCGGGATTTGCGTTGTCGGGCATGTTCGGCGTTCAGACATATGAGGTCGCATTGGCCGCCGGCGTCCTTGCGCTTGCGGTGGTGATGTCCGAATCACCAAAGAACATCGTCTGGGCCGCAAAAAGGGTCAACTGGAACGTTCTCATTTTCTTCATCGGCCTGTTCATCCTCATGGGCGGGATCGTCGAGTCAGGCCTGCTGAATCAGGTGGCGTCGGTGTTCCCCGGTTTCGGAGAAGGCGGGACGCCGTCCGTTATCGGCGTGGCCGCATTCTCCGCGGTCCTCTCGAACCTTGTGAGCAACGTGCCGGCGGTCATGCTGATAGCGAACATGATCCCGGAGGGGGACATGATGCTCTGGTTCGCTTTGGCCGCCTCTTCCACCCTGGCGGGGAACACCACTCTGATCGGTTCCGCCGCAAACGTGATAGTGGCGGAGCGTTCGGAAGAGGAGGGGATAACATTCAGCTTCTGGAAGTTCGCGATGATAGGCGTCCCGGTCACTCTTCTGACGCTTTTCGTTGCGGTCGGTATCCTGATGCTGATGTCCTGAGACGGGACGTCTATGCTAAACAATTTTTATCCGAAGCCGGATATACTGCCGGCAATGAGAAGATACGACCTTGTGTGCTTTGACATGGACGGTGTCCTGACCTCTCTGAGGAGTTCGTGGTACTGGATCAATCAGTGTCTCGACATCGACAACGAGCCCACTTATAAGGCGTACGTCAACGGCGAGATCGATCAGCCGGAGTTCATGAGGCGCGACATAGCTCAATGGAAAAGGGTCATGCCCGGCATCAGGATATCGGACCTGATAAGAATGCTTCAGGGCATGCCGCTCACCGGCGGGATACAGGAGACCGTCGCGTGTCTGAGGAGCAACGAGATAAGATGCGTCATCGTCAGCGGCGGCATAGACCTTGCCGCGAAGATGATCGCCGAGGAGTTCGGATTCGATGATCAGGTAGCGGATGAGATATGCAGCAACGCCGACGGGACCCTTACCGGCGAAGGCAAGATGAACGTCGATCTAAGAGATAAGGGGATCAACGTCCGATATTTCATCGAGAGATACGGCACAACAAAGGAGAGAACGGTCTCCATCGGAAATTCCTTCACGGACATACCGATGTTCAGGAACACCGGTATGTCGATCGCCTTCAACCCGATGGATGAATACACGGCGGATGCCGCGACGCATGTTGTGAGATCTGAGAACATCGCTGATGTTCTGGATCATATAATTCCTCAGACAGAGATTCAGTCCTCGAAGTCGAATCCGTCCTGATCGTCGTCCTCTTCCAGGTCCAGGACCTCGTATCTCTTCTTCCTTATCTTCCCGTATATCCTCGTGATCTCCCTGGCCTCCGCCGACCCGTTCTTTATCAGACGGTCCTTCGTCTTTATCGCGTGAACGAGCGCATCGAAGTCGTCGAATGCCAGTACGGAGCCTGTGGAGAACTCGTCGTCCGGGTCCGCATTCACCCTTACCGAGTATGTTGAGTGCCCGTCATTGACGGACACCTTCACGCTGAGGACGTCGAACTGCTTGACCCAGAGCGCTTTTATCTTGTCCGCCTGGAACTTCTTTCCCTTCCTTCCGTCCTCCGTTTCTATATGGGTTATGCATACCCTTCTCCCGTCGTCGAGGTAGAATTCGTCGCCGATCGCCAGGATCTCATTCGCCCTCAGCTCCGTGACCGTGGTCCCGGTCACGCCGCCGTCGCTGAACAGAACCTTCACGTCAAAGGCCTCCGGCACCTTTATCGAGTCGGAGAACACCCTTCCGCACTCCGTGCACCTGAACGTGCCGGTCACGTTGTCCTTCCCCGCCCTTCCTTTCAGTATTTCGTGTTCGACGATGTCGTCGCACTCCGGACATCGGACGTATAGGCACTCGGGCAGTTCCAGTTTTTTCATTTTCATCGCCTGTTCGTTAAGAAGGGGGGATCGTGCCCCGGTATTATGACATCGGCATACCTGCTTATCATCTTTAAACTTTCCAATGCGACGTCTCTGTCGATATTGATGAAGGGAGGGGTCATTCCTTCATAATTTCCGTACCTCGGCAGCGCGTCTCCGGCGACGGCGTACTTCTTGTCCGCGCTGACGAAGACGCTTATCGATCCCTTCGTGTGCCCCGGCGTGTGCACTATCCTCACTCCGGGGACCAGGTCCGCACCGGTCTCCAACGGCACGGCGCCGGCCACGGCGCCGTGTTCGTCCGGATGCATGAGTATCGCCGCATTCTCGAACATCCCGTTGTTGCCTATGTGGTCGTGGTGGGAGTGGGTGAGAACGATCGTATCGACGTCCTTCGGGAACACGCCGATCTGCCTGAACGCCGTCTTTATCGCCGGCCTCATATACTCGGTGCTGGTGTCCACCACGATCGTCCTTTCGCCTGTCCTTATCAGGACGGACGACGAATGCGCGTCGAACACCTTCCCGTCTCCGTCCCTCTGAAGGCTTCCGACCGCCAGCACGTCGAGTTTTATCATACGACCGTATCGCATCGCATTTAGAACAATGTTGCCGTGCCCTCCGTTATATCCGTGCACTCTCATTACTTCTTATGAGATACGACCCGGACCTTATCGTCGAGAAGGATGACGATGTCTATCCTCCTTCAGAGGACAGCATGCTTCTGATAGGTTCGTTCGACGTCCGCAGGGGGGAAAGGATCCTGGAGATCGGATGCGGATCGGGCATCGTCTCGATGCACTGCGCGCAGAACGGCGGAGCGGTCACCTGCGGCGACATCAGCAGGAAAGCCGTCGCCCTGACAAAAAGGAACATGGTCCTGAACTCGCTGGATGCGGAGGTCGTCGAGACCGACGTTTATTCGAACATCGAAGGAAGGTTCGACACGATATTGTTCAACCTGCCTTATCTTCCGGTGAAGGAAGAAGGGGATCTGGCGCTTGCCTGGTCCGGAGGGGAGGACGGCCTCGGGCCTCTTCCCCGCCTGCTGGCGGGCGCGCCCGAACATCTTCTGCCGGGCGGCAGGATCATCATCGTGGTATCGTCGCTTATGGATCGGGATTCTCTGCGATCTGCTTTGAACGGATATAAGGTCAGGACGCTTTCCTCGCTTCATCTCTTCTTTGAGGAACTCAACATCCTTGAGATCAGCCTATGAGCTTCTTTATTTCTTTGGCGAGGAGATCGTTCGCCTGCTTCCCGTCGATCTTCCCTCTCAGCGCCCCCATGACCGGCCCCATCAGCGGCCCTATGGCATCCAGCCCTTTGGATCTTACGAAGTCTTCACGCTCTTTTACCAATGCGGCTATCACCCGGGACGCCTCGCCGCTGTCCACGGCCTCCAATCCCAGCTTGCCTATCGCCGCCTCCGCGTCGGAACCTTTGATCATCTCTCTGAGCAGCGACGGCAGCGCCTCTTTCGAAAATCTGCCGGCCTTCAGCAGATCGAATAACCCCATGATCTTTACGTCGCTCATCGAGTCCGGGTCTAGGCCTTCGTGCTCCAGTTCGGTGTACGTGTTGGTAAGGGTCGTCGCCGCGGCGGCCGTCATCCCCGAACCTTCGGATATCTTAACGAAAAGCTCGTCGCGGCTCTGCCTCACGATCTGATTGGCCTGCTGCGCGTTTATGCCGTACGACGAGACGAGCCGCTTCTCGATCTCCTCCGGGAACTCCGGCATGTTCTTTCTGATGTGTTCCATCCTTTCGTCCGTTATCGATATCGGCGGCACGTCCGTCTCAGGATACATCCTTGCCGCTCCCGGCAATGGCCTAGAATATTTTGTGGTGCCGTCCGGCTGCGGGTCCCGGGTCTCCTCGGGCACGCCTTCGATCGCATAGTTCGCTCTTTCCACCGCGATCCTCAGCGCGTCGATGGCTTTGTTCTCCTTTGCGGCGCATATGACGAACGCATCGTCTCGGGACAGATGCAGATATGACCTTAGAGAATCCACGTATCCCTGCTCTATCCCATAGTTGGGAAGCTCGTCGGAATGGAATATCCCCTTCACGCCTTTGGTCCTGGCATACTGCGCCATTTCCGCTCCCAGCCTCAGCTTCCCGCCGTCGCCGTTCATCACTCCCGAGAATCCGGGAAGCCTTACGGCGATCACTTTGCCTTTGTCGTCCAACGCACCTTTGATCACTTTTGACGGACATTTCGAGAACATTTCCGTCGCGTCCGCCGGCGAGAACTCGATCGGCGTTGTGTTCCTGCCGACCAGGATGTCCTTTATCCTCAGGAGCATCCTCTGTCTCTCCATCTCGTTCCTTACGAAATCAGGAAGCATCCTGAGTTCCTGGACCCCTTTGATCTCCACCCTCGCCCCGCCGGGTATGGATATGTTCAGGTCCTCTCGTATCGTGCCTATCCCGCGTTTCACCATCTTCGTGGCCCTCAGGAGCGTGCCCAGTCTGTAAGCGACCTCCATGACCTCTTCCGGGGTCTCCATGTCCGGCGCGGTCGCCACTTCTATCAACGGGATCCCTAGCCGGTCGAGACGGTACGTCGTCTCGTTCCCGGTGGTCTCTATCTTCCTTGCCGCATCCTCTTCCAAACAAACAGATAATATGCCTATGCTCTTGCCGTTCACCTCGACCGATCCGCCGACGGCCGCCAGCGCGGTCCTTTGATAGCCGGAGGTGTTCGATCCGTCTACGACGATCTTCCTCATGAACTGCACCTCGTCTATCACCCGGGCGTTAAGCATCGCGGAGAACGTGAGCGTCGCGTTCATGGCGTCCCTGTTCACGGAATGCGGCGGCTCTTCGTCCAGTTCAACCAGGCAGGTGCAGCCTTCGCCGCATTGATATCTGAATCCCATATCCCTTCGGAACTGTGCCAGCGCGGCCCTGTCCACTTCGCCCATCTCGCTGGTGGTCGGCCTCAGCCTTCTGTAGTATGAACCGTATCCTTCGTCTCTGAGGCTGCTCTCGCATTCGCAGAACAGCTTCCCGGCGTCAAGCTGCTGGTGTATCTCTATGCCGCATACCAGCTGCCTCTCCTCAGACATCGATGGTCCTCCTGTCGCTCATCTCTTCCGCAAGAGGGGTTGTCATCATTTCCTTTGTCTCCTCGGCGTCCTTCGAATTGGCCAACGCCCACATCAGCTTCACATATGCTGTCTCTGGTAGCATATCCATGACGGAGACCGCCCCGGCCGACAGCATGTCCCTTCCCGTGTCGTAGACGTTGAGATTCGTTCTGCC
>JAITCQ010000048.1 GCA_031283015.1 Candidatus Methanoplasma sp. | reverse complement strand
GCGCCGTCATGGCGCCGAGGAACGCGGTGTTGCTCGCTTTGGGAACGCCGTTCTCGTTCGCTATCGAGGAGGCCGGGAACGGTATCGCCGTGACACCCGCAGGGAATTTGATATCAGACCTTATCGACGCTTCGTAAAGTATCGTGCCTCCTTCTCTGACCGAGGAAGCGAACCTTTCCAGCGCCGGCTGGTTCATCGCTATCAGGACGTCGGGGTCGTCTATCGTGGGCGACCCGATCTCTTTGCCGCCTACCCTGACCGAACATGAGGCGGACCCGCCCCTCTGCTCGGGACCGTAGCTTGGCATCCAGGAAACGAATTTCCCGTCCGAGGCCGCCGCCTCGGCGACCACTAGGCCCAGGCTGAGTATCCCCTGACCGCCGAACCCGGAGAATTTGAACCTCTTCTCTTTAAAGGACGGGTCGTTCTTTATCGTTATTCCCTCCTTACCGCCGCCCGTCAATTCTCTCTCTGTCTTCACGGGTACCTTTTTCGACGTCGGAGCGGCTTTATCGTAAGCATCCCTGAAATTGCCCAGAGGGTATGTCTTTTCCATCACTTCCGTGAAAGCCTCCGCCGCTTTAACAGGATCCTCCCTCATGTTGTTCGGGCAAGGTGAAAGGATCTCCACGAATGCGAAGCCTTTCTTTTCCTTCTGGATCTGGAGCGCTTTCCTTATCGCCTTTTTGGCCTGCATTATTCTTTTTGTGTCTGCCACCGACACCCTTTCTATGAACACCGGCGCCTCCAGCGTCTCGAATACCTCGCACACCTTCAGGGGATAACCGGCTTTCGTTACGTCCCTGCCGAACGGCGTGGTCGTTGTTACTTGGCCTTCCAGCGTAGTGGGGGCCATCTGCCCCCCGGTCATGGCGAAAAGCGCGTTGTTCACAAAGAACAACGCGAAGTTATCGCCTCTGTTCGCCGCCTGGAATGCATTGTTGAAGCCTATCGCCCCCAGGTCCCCGTCCCCCTGGTACGCGATTATCGGTTTGTCCGGCAATACTCTGGAAACTCCGGTCGCTACCGCGGACGCCCTTCCGTGCGGAGCGGAGATGTGGCCGCAATCGAAATAGTAATAGCAGAATGTGGCGCATCCCACCGGCCCCACGAAGACCGCGTCATCCTGTATCTCCAGGTCGGCCATCGCTTCTCCGATGAGTTTCAGGATTATGCCGTGGCCGCACCCCGCGCAATAGTGCGTCGCCCGGAGGGCCTCCCCTCCTTTGCGGGGGAATTGTTCATAGAGTCCCGTCGATCTTTTTATCATGCCTTCACCCCCGCAGCTTTCTCGGCAGCTTCCACCAGTTCCGCGACCTTCGGGAGGTTCCCGCCCATCCTGTTGAACAATATGACCTGCTGTTTGTTCTCCAAATGCAGCAGGACGTCGTCCCTGTACTGCCCGTTGCTCATCTCTACAACGATGATCTTTTTTCCAAGGGCGCAGGCGTTAAGTCCCTCCGCGGGGAACGGGGACAAGGTTATCGGACGGAAAAGCCCCGCCTTGATCCCTTTCTCTCTGAGAACGTCCACCGCCGACCTCGCTATCCTGGCGCTGGTGCCGTATCCGGTGAGGATGATGTCCGCGTCTTTTGTGAGGTATGATTCGGCTTTCGCTTCCTTCTTCATCTCTTCGTATTTTTTGTTCAGAAGAACGTTATGCATCTCCTGTCTGTCCGCATCCAGGTAGATCGAGCATATGAGATTGTCCTTTGTTTTCTTGTTGCCTTTCACCGCCCATCCGTCAGTGTCTGGCGTCTCGGAGACCTTCTCCGGCACGGTTATGGATTCCATCATCTGCCCTAGAACCGCATCCGCCAGCACAACGGCGGGATTCCTGTATTTGAAAGCAAGGTCGAACGCAAGGATTGTGAGGTCGCACATCTCTTGGACGGAAGCGGGTGCCAGAACGATGCTCTTGTAGTTACCGTGGCCGCCGCTTTTTACCGACTGGTTGTAATCTCCCTGTTCGGGATAGATGTTGCCGAGTCCGGGCCCCGCGCGCATGATGTTGACGATTACTGCCGGCAGCTGTGCTCCGGCCAGGTACGATATCCCTTCCTGCATCAGGCTCATGCCCGGACCTGCGGATGCGGACATGACCTTCTTCCCGGCGCTCGCCGCGCCGTACATCATGTTCGCAGACCCGGTCTCGCATTCGGCCTGAAGGAACTCCTTCCCCAAGCATGGGAGGTATTCCGCCGCGGCGTGGGCGATCTCGCTTGCGGGGGTGATCGGATATCCGAAATATGCGTCCAGTCCGGCGTAGACTGCGCCTATCATCACCGCCTCGTTCCCTCTTACGAATTTGCGCATCTCACTCCTCCTTGTCGGGGCGGTACACTTCTACCGCATAGGGTTCCGGGCAGTTATAGAAACAGATGAAACATCCGGTGCATCCTTCTCCCAGATACTTGGCGTACCTGTACCCTCTTTTGTTCAGGTCCCTGGACATCTCCAGAACTTTCTTCGGGCATGCCGCCGTACACCTGCCGCAGCCTTTGCATTCATCCACGTTCATAATCGGATATGGTCTGTCTTCCAATTGCCGTCACGCCCTGATGTTCAACGGAATAGAACAAGAATACTTAAAGATTATAACGCAACGCAGCTGACGCGCTCTGTTCGACCTGATCGGACAGAACGCCGGCCTGCATTACATTTTTGTAGAAGGTGCCCAATCCGAGAGAGTATCGTTATTCAACGGAGGACCGAAAGATGCCCAAGGAGACCGTCGGAAATATCAAAATGAACTATGAGGTCAAAGGGAGCGGGGAACCGATGGTCCTGATAACCGGCCTCGGCGGCGACATCTCCTTCTGGAACGGGATGGTCCCTCTCCTTTCCGATCGGTTCAAAGTGATAAGGTTCGACAACAGGGGCTGCGGTCTCACTGAATGTCCGGACGGACCTTTTGACATTGGGACGCTGGCCGGCGACGTGGTCCGGCTGCTGGACCTGCTCTTGATACCGAAGGCGCACGTTCTGGGATGGTCGATGGGCGGGAACATCGCCCAGGAGATCGCCCTCGGATATCCCGAAAGGGTCGCGTCGCTGACACTCGTTTCCACATACATGAGACGGCCTTCAAGGTCGAGCTACATGATGAACTCAATGGTGGAATCCGTCCGGTCCGGAGGAGACCTCGAATATCTTTTCAGGATCATGCAGTCGCTCTGCATGACGGAGGAATCCGTCGCGAAAATGGAGAAGAAAGGCGTATATGCTCCGATGAGGTTCAGCATATCCCTGGAGCAGTTCGTTCACCAGCTGGCTGCGGTGGACGGGTTCGACAGCCGTCCGAGGGCCAAGCACATACGGGTGCCGACGAGGGTCATACACGGAAAGGCGGATATCATGGTCCCTCCGCACATGGGCGAGGAGCTTGCCGCGGAGATCGAGGGGGCCGATCTGGTGCTGATAGACGGGTGCGGGCACACCATGCCCCCTAAGGAGTACGTGAAGGCCTTTTTGGAACATGCGGGAAAGCATCCCCTGCGCTGAACTCAGCGGGCGCATGTAAAGAACGAACATCGTTTTATGAAAGTACATTTTCAGGATACCTAAAAGTGTATTTTGTTTGGCATAATTATTTATAACAGTACATAATGATAATAACGGAGAAGCATCAAAATGAAAAGACTCATTGAAGAGGAATTGCTGCGATGGAAAGACAACCCAGACAAAAAGCCTCTTCTCATCCATGGCGCAAGACAGATTGGCAAGACGCACACCATAATGGAATTCGGCGCAAAGAACTATGCATCGGTGGCCTACTTCTTCTTCGACAACAACTCCGGCCTGTGCGGACTCTTCGAAAGCGGGGTCAGCTCCATCAGTTCTCTGATGGTCAAGCTGGAAGCGAATGTCAACCAGACAATCGTCCCAGGAAGCACGCTCATCGTTTTTGACGAGATACAGGCCTGCCCGGCCGCTCTCAGCTCGCTTAAAAGATTCCAGGAGACCGCCCCCGAATATCATATCATAGCGGCAGGCAGCCTGCTCGGAGTGGCGCTCAGCCGGACCGCAGGGAAGCAAAACGGAGAGAAAGAACGGCCGTATTCGTTCCCTGTCGGCAAAGTTGACGAACTGCGCATGCATCCATTCAACTTCAAAGAGTTCCTTATGGAGTTCAATCCGAAGCTCATTCCGCTGATCCAAGAGTGTTTTGACAAGGACGCGCCTCTTGCGGAAGGTATACACCAGCAGGCGCTGGAACTGTTCTTGCAGTACCTCGTCATCGGCGGAATGCCCGAGGCGATCCTGGAATACAGGAAGACGGGCAATTACACTCTTGTTAAAGCAAAACAGCTCTCGATCTGCAGCAACTATGTTTTGGATATGAATAAATACACAGATACAAGGACGCAGGCGATAAGGAACGAGGCCGTGTTCAATTCGCTGCCGTCCCAGCTCGCAAAGGAGAACAAAAAATTCCAATACGCTTTGATCAAAAGCAACGCAAGAGCGAACGATTACGAGACATCCATCAATTGGCTTGATAAGGCGGCGGCGGTGATCAAATGCAACAGGGTCCGCGAAGGCAGGGAACCGCTTTCGAGCTACGAGGATCTTCTGTCGTTCAAGATATATATGAGCGACGTCGGACTGTATTCCGCAAAGAGCAACAATTCCCACATATCGATACTCGGCAGGACCATGGGAGATACCGCCAAAGGCGCGCTGACAGAGAACTACGTTGCTCAGGAATTAAAAGCCAACGGACATGATTTCTACTATTGGGAAAACAACAATCGGGGGGAACTTGACTTTGTCATTCAGATTGAGGACGAAATAATCCCCATCGAAACAAAATCCTGGACCGGCACAAGGTCCCAGAGTCTGGAACTCTTCAGAAAAAGATACGGCATCGGAAAGGCCGTAAGGATATCGGCAAAGAACTTCGGCTTTGAGAACGGGATAAAGTCGGTGCCGCTCTATGCCGTATGGTGTATACGTTCCGATAAGTCCCCGCTGCGGCAAAGCTGACGCCTGCCCCGCTCTGGGAAGGAGTTTCATTGACGGCCAGATGATGCGGATACTTTCGCCGACCTCGCCTCTTTTATTTTATCGGATATGCTCGATCTTATGACCTTTGTGCAGGGCCAGGAATCGTCCATATACCGTATGAGCTCTAGTATGTCCGCTTTGTCGTCCGTCAACGCGATGTACACCCGGCTCATGA
>JAITCQ010000065.1 GCA_031283015.1 Candidatus Methanoplasma sp. | reverse complement strand
ACTTCCTGATGAAGAACGAAAAAAACCGTTTCCGTTCATAAACCTAAAACGGCCCGCCGGGCCGCATTTTTCTTATTTTGCTTAATTTTAAAAAAAGAATGCCGCTTGCGCGGCGTTTTCCATATCATCGCGGCGAGCTTACTGCGAACTCGTCCCGTCCCTTATAGATCAGGTATGCGACTATGAGGCCAACGATACCGACTAACGCGGTTATCACAAGCACAGAGGCGAGGATACACATGATCAGCGCGACGATGTAGAATTTCTTCATCAGACAGAGTGCCGCCGATATTGCAGCGAATAGTCCGCTCGCAATGAGTACTGCGCCGATCATGTATAATACGCTGCTCATATCGCTTGTGGTGATGCCATATTCATTTAATATTTCCAGATATTCGGGCGTCGAATTGATCAGGTCCATAAGGGAATCCACCCAAAGGGTGAAATAAATTCCTAATCCCAACGCGATCAGCGCCCAAATGATCGAAAGTACGGCCGCGACCACCAGCGTATGGCTTTTCGGTTTAGGGTTCCCGTACTGTGTTGTGTTCGCCGAACCCCCTCTGGTCGTGCCGCATGAGGCACAGAACGTATCGGAGTCGCGGAGGGGGGCTCCGCACCCAGAACAGAAGTTAGAGTTTTCTTTATCTTCCATATTTACCGAAAACAAAATCGCAGTATTCCTATATAGCTTTTGATAAGAAGACTCATTTATGCCGCACATCATGTGGAGGAACACATGGACGATCTTGAAAAACTAAAGGCGGAACTCTCCGCCTGCCGGGAGTGCAGGGACCTCTTCGGATTCGAACCCAGGCCGGTCTGCATGGGCAATTTCGTGGCGAAGATCGTCCAAGTCAGTCAGGCGCCTTCCGTGCATGTCCATGAGACTGGGATCTCTTTCAACGATGTCAGCGGCAGAAGACTGAGGAATGAGTGGTACCGGATATCCGAAGAGGTGTTCTACGATCCCGACGTGTTCTACATCACGTCGGTGGGACACTGTTATCCAGGCAAATCAAAGAACAAGGGAGACAACCCCCCGCCAAAGATATGCGCCGGAAGGTGGCTAGCCAAGGAGATAGACATGGTGAGGAACGAGATGTTCGTCCTCGTCGGCAAGGCCGCGGCGGACTTCTTTTTCCCGAAGGAAGGTTTCACGGACCTGGTCTTTTCGGACCATACGATCAAAGGTAAGCCCGCATATGTGATACCTCACCCTTCGCCCCTGAATGTCAGATGGTTCAAGGAACACCCCGAGTTCGAGGCGGAAAGGATGGCCAAGATAAGGAAGGCGGTCCATGACGCGATAGCCTCTTCCGAAGGCTGACAAAATCGGACGGATATTTATACTCCTTTCCGCATAAGAAACAGCATAGAAGGAGACACAAATGTCAGCGCTTTTGATCGGCATAGTGATCGTAGCAGCCTTGTTCGCCATCATTTTGATACTGTTCTACAACAGTTTCGTCGCGAAGAAGCTGAAAGTGGAGAACAATTTCAGCCAGATAAAGATCCAATGCAAGAAGAGGTTCGACCTGGTACCGAATCTCGTCGAGACCGTGAAGGGTTACGCTCAGCATGAGAAGGAAACGCTTGAAAGAGTGACCATCGCCCGCAGCGCGGGGACCACCGCCAACAGCGTCCGCGACCTCGCCAAGGCGAACAACCAGCTTACGGAGACACTCAACAAGCTGTTCGCATTGGGCGAACAGTACCCCGACCTCAAGGCGAACATCAATTTCGGAAAGCTGCAGGACGAGCTGGTGAACATCGAGAAGGCGATCGCGGCCTCCCGCAGCTTCTACAACGATTCCGTCATGATATACAACAAAGCGGTCAGATCGTTCCCGGGCAACGTATTCGCGTCCCTGTTAAAGTTCAAGGAGGCCGAGTTCTTCGACGCACCGGAATCCGAGATGGAAAATGTCAGGGTCAAGTTCTGAGGTCCGCACATGAACGTGCGGCATTCTCGGTGAGGGGGCGGCGGAATGAGAATAGCCGGTGTCGCCGTACTGGTCGTCTTCTTCGGATTCTTTTCAATGATATTCCTGGCCGCGTTCTTTCTGGAAGACGAGTACGGCTTCGATCATTACAGAACGGACATTGATATCGAGGTCCGCGGCGACGGCAGCATAGCCGTGACTGAAACGTACCAGTTCAGGTGGTCCGAGGTGAGCAGCGGCGAGATGTACATCTGGTTCGCGGACGAAAAGGCAGGAAACGTGAATTTGTCCTCGGTCAAATGCTCCATAGACGGGAGGAACGCCGCGCTTGTATCCTACAGCGCCGGCAACGAGGCAACCTATACCGGGGCGGACGACATGGCGCTTTATTCTTACGGTCGGAACTATTTGTCCGGCGATTGGGAGATTAACGCCTTTTACAAAAGGGCCGTATCGGGAGAACACACGGTGGCCTTCCAGTACGAGGTACTGAACGCCGTTTACAGGTATGCTGACTGCGCAGACTTTTATTACATAGTGTTCTCGTCCTTCGCCCACGACCTCCATGACCTGACGGTCACCGTCTCCATGCCGGCGGGAAGCGCGCAGGATTCCGTATATATCTTCGGCCACGGGGATCCGAATGCCCGCTGCGAGTTCGCAGACGGTACCGCGGACGCTGTTTTTACAAGTTCAAGGCTTGATGCATACACAAGGTTCGAGATCCGCGCCGTCGATCGGAATACGAGCCTGTACACCATATCCCCCATAAGGACGGACAAGAACTTCGAATCGATATTGAAGGAAGAAAAAAGATTCCAGGACGAGACGGAGATGGCGATCATGCTCGGATATGCTCAGATATGCATCTGCCTCGGCGCTCTGTCCGCCGCCGTATTGCTGACCTTGCTCAGGAACAGGATATTCGAACGCAACAG
This sequence comes from Candidatus Methanoplasma sp., assembly GCA_031283015.1. GTDB lineage: Archaea > Thermoplasmatota > Thermoplasmata > Methanomassiliicoccales > Methanomethylophilaceae > Methanoplasma. The sequence goes on along the minus strand of JAITCQ010000065.1, from coordinate 22,150 downwards.
GCCGAACTTCAACCACCCGTACACCCGCGAATTGCCGGACGTCAAACCGAACATCGCGGCGGGTCTCGGCGACTTCTATAAACTGAAAGGGGGAAAATTCAGCGACAAAGTGTCGGCCACCATTCTGGACCTGGCGGTGCAGAATGTGATCTCCATCGAGGAAGGCCGCGGGAAGGAGATAATGTTCGTCTCTATAAACGAACAAGCGGAAATGACGAAATTCGAACGGAACATCTACAACATGATCTTCCACACGGTAAAGGGGGGCGGAGAGAAGAGGATCGCCCTCGACCAGCTGAAGAAAGCGGTCGAAAGCTCTCCCATGGATCATATACGGTTGTTTGACATCGACAGGGAAGAATTCGACGCCGGGGGGTACGTCGACAGAAGGCTGGAAGAAAGGAACTCGAGATTGAAGCCTCTGCCGGTCATTTTCTTCCCCGTTCTGTTTTCGATCATCGCGATCTCGATATACATCGATTACTTCCTCTTCGTGCCGATCGGTTTCTTCACCATGTTCGTTTGCATAGTGCTTACGTCCATCAGCATAGGGCGGGCGTCCAAACCGCTCACCGTGAGGGGAGAGGACGAGCATGCGAAGGCCCGTGCCCTGAAGAAATTCTACACGGACATGACGTTGATGAAAGAGAGGCGCGCCATGGAGATCTCTCTTTGGGAGAAGCATCTCGTCTACGCCACGGCGCTGGGCGTGGCCGACAAGGTCGCCAAAGAACTGAACATCAGGCTGACCGAGATTGGCGCACCCGACCCCCGCCTCATGACGTTCGGATACATCTATACAATGCACAACGCCGGAGGCCTGACCAAAGGTCTTGACACGATCGGCAAGGTCTCGAACGCCGCATTCGTCAGAAGCGCCGTCTCCGGAGGAGGCGGTGGAGGCGGATACAGCGGGGGCGGGGGCGGAGGGTTCAGCGGGGGCGGTGGAGGCGGCTTCGGTGGAGGCGGTGGAGGCCACAGATGAACGCCTCCCGTGAGATCCTAAAGATATCCTTTGCTGCGGTCTGAACCGGCGGATGCGATACTTCATATACGTTGACCAAATACTCTTCTTCACGGACATCATGGAATGAACTTCAATTCCATGCCGTGGCGGGAATTGCTCCCGCAGGCCGCACGGGGGCCTGGCCGGACGTGCGGGGTCGGTTTTACATTATATTTCATCAGCTATGCTTTTATATAACATCCCTTATACCAAACCCCGTAATTGCCGGGAACTTGTTTCTGACAAAAGATGAGGAATGAATATGGTAACAGTCTATGATGTTCCTGCCGAAGAACTCATACTCAGGACCGCAGAGAAACTGAAGGGTAACGACAAGATCGCCCCTCCGGGCTGGGCTGAGTTTGCGAAGACAGGCAGGCACACTGAGAGAGCGCCGTCACAGGAGGATTGGTGGTATACAAGAGCCGCATCCATACTGAGGAAGCTCTATGTGAAGGGGCCGATGGGGTCCTCCAAACTCGCCGCAGAGTACGGGGGATTCGCGGACAAAGGCTCCATGCCGAACAAAGCAGTGAAAGGAAGCCGCAGCATCGCGAGGAAATGCATGATGCAGCTTGAGGCGGCGGGATACCTCCTGCCCACCAGCAAACAGGGTCGCATGATCAGCCCGGCGGGCCAGTCGCTGCTTGACAACACCGCAAAAGAGGTCTTCGACAAAGGAAAGAAGTGAGGGTGTACAGCATGGAAGATCCCGAATTGGAAGCGCTCAGAAGGAAAAGGATGGAAGAGGTCCACGCCCAGCAGTCTAACCAGGCTGCTCAGGAAGAGAAGGCCAGGCAGTTCGAGATGCAGAAACAGTCCATACTCAGGCAGATACTCACGCCCGAGGCGAGGGACAGGCTTGCCAATATAAAACTCGCAAGCCCCGAACAGGCCAACATGGTCGAGATGCAGCTGATCCAGCTCGCGCAGAGCGGAAGACTGCAGAGCGTCATTACGGATGCCATGCTCAGAGACATTCTACAGAAGATCATGCCTCAGCAGAGGGAGATCAAAATCGAGAGGAGATAATAATGTCAAGCACAAAACCGCCTGCGATGAAGGGCAGGCTCAACAAGAAGATTAAGCAGAACCGCCGCGTACCCGCATGGGTCATGATGAGAACGAACAGACAGTTCCTGCGCCACCCTAAGAGAAGGTCGTGGCGCACCAGCAAACTGAAGGAGTGAGGGACATGGCAGACGAAATGGAAAGGATAATGACCATACCGCTCAGGAAGACAAGGCAGGCCCCCCGCACAAAGAGGTCCGCCCGGGCGATAAAAGAGGTCAGGGCCTACATAATGCAGCACATGAAAGTAGATGAGGACAACGTCTGGATAGACGCCTCCCTCAACGAAAGGATATGGGAGAACGGGATAAGGAACCCCCCGTCAAAGGTGACCGTCAAGGCCGTCAAATTCGATGACGGGCTTGTCGAGGTCTCGCTCGCAGAGTGAGCGGGATGATGAGACTCTCCCGCTGCGGCGGCACCTCGAACATCGGGGTTCATGCATCGGCCAACGAGAGTCTGGCGCTTGTGGCGGCAAACTCCGCACCCGGTTTCGTCAGAGATATCGAGACGATACTGGGTGTGGAGACCGTCCTGACCACGATCTCCGGTTCTTTTGTCGTCGGTTCGCTCGTGAGGATGAATTCCAACGGCGCGGTCGTTTCGGGGATGATCGAAACGGCAGAGCTGGAAAGGATCAAAGGGAAGATATCGGTGACGGTGCTTCCCGACAAGGTGAACGCCGCCGGCAACAACATTTTGGCGAACGACAACGGCGCGATCATCAGCCCGGAATTGAGCAAAGGGGCGGAGAGGAGGATCGCCGACGCTCTGGGAACGGAGGTCGTGAGGTCCGCGATCGGCGGCTACAGCACCGTTGGTTCTGCGTGTGTCGCGACGAACAAAGGGTGTGTCTGCAACGTGAGCGCGACCGAGAATGACATCGCCCTTATAAAGGACGTCCTCGGCGTGGAAGCGAAAAAAGGTTCCGTGAACCACGGTTCCAAACAGGTCGGCGCGGGTATATTATGCAACTCAAAAGGTGCGCTAGTCGGCGACGAGACGACGCCGATCGAAATGGGCAAGATCGAGGACGGCCTGGTCCTCTACTGATCATCTGTCAAAGACCCATATGCCCGTGAACTCGCTGATGTCGTCGGAAGACAGTTCGACTTCGTTGCCCACATACAATATCGCATCCGATGACACGTTCTCCAGGAATTCGTCGAGCGTTTTAAGAGGGATGGTGAGTCCGCCCACGCGGTAATGCATCGGGACCACCACCTTGGGGGCGATGGTCCGGAGGAAGTTTTTCAGTTTAGGGATGGAGAGCGTGTAGACCTCCCCCGTAGGAACAAAGATTATATCCACATTTTTCAGGGATTCGACGACCTCTTCGGACGGTATGTCCCCCAGGTCTCCGCAGTGGCAGATCGTTATGCCGTCCATAACGAACTTGTAGATCGTGTTCGGTCCTCTTACGGCGCCGCCGTTTTCATCATGGAGTGAAGGGAGACCCTCGAACGTCATCCCCTTGATCTCATGTCTTCCGGTCTCGCCGGAAAGCAGAACATGGTCGTTCTTGATTATCCTCACCGCGTTGTGGTCGAAGTGGCTGTGCGAGACGAGGACTATTCCCGCGTTCGATATCGGAGGTTTTATTCCGATGGATTTTCCGTCGTGGGGATCCATTATCACCGAATTCTCTGAGCCGATGATTTCAAAACAGGAATGTCCGTGCCATTTGATCCGCATATGGGGCAATCTCTCAGCAGATAGAAAACACTTCCCCTCCGGGGCGACGCGAGGCGTTATATGCAGGCTTTTCTGCAAAAAGACAGAAAAAAACTCCATTTGCACGGCATCATCTTATATTCAAGAAACAATCCAGTGAGCGATGAAGAAGACTTTGGTCCTCGTTGTGGACAGAGATGACGACTTCGGCGTCAAAGGCAATATTGAAACGCCGGTCATAGGCGTGGAAGAGTGTTCGGTCGCCGCAATGGCGCTGGGCATAGCCGACCCAGAAGACTCCGACATCAATGCCCTTTACGCCGCGATCAACATCTACAGAGAGATAAGGTCGGAGGGGAACACAGAGGTCGAGGTCGCGCTCATCGGCGGTAACGAGAAAGTGGGCTACAGATCGGACGCCGCAATCGTGGACGAACTCGAAGAAGTGCTAAAAGAGGTCTCCCCCGACAGGGTCATACTGGTGGGGGATGGGGCGGAGGACGAGTACGTATATCCGATAATATCGTCAAGAATACCGATAGATTCCGTCAAAAAGGTGTATGTGAAACAAGCTCCCGGCCTGGAAGGCACGGTCTACATCATCTCCAAGATATTGGAGGACCCCGGGAAAAGAAAGAGATTCCTTGCCCCGCTGGGCTGGATAATTGTCCTCATATCGATGGTGTTCATCATAATGCCGCTCATGGCCTATATGAACGGCGACAGCTCCATTTCAAGCATCACGACCCCGCTCGTCACCCTTCTCATAGGCATATTCATAATCCTCTACGGGTACAACACTTCAGAATGGGTGTCGGCGTGGAGCACAAAGTGGGCATCCAGAATAAAGAGCGGCAGCGTGACCGTGACCTTCGTCCTGATCTCCTTGCTCTTTGTGCTGGTGGGCCTGATCGTCGGATATCTTTCACTCGGCGAGCTATACATACCGTCTTTCCTGCAAGGGGCGCTGTGGTTCATTTCCAACGCTCTTTGGCTGATGATATTCGCCCTCCTCATCTATCAGATCGGCGACCTGGTGGATATGTACATCTCGACGCACAGGATAAAGCTCAGTTTCATCATCGGAAGCATAAACGTGGTCGCGATAGGGCTGATAGCGACGGGAGCGCTGGACATCCTTTTGGCATATTTCGACATGGGAATGAAGAACAATGCCGTGTTCGCGATGGAACTCATAGCCGGCATCGCCCTCGCCCTAATATCCGCGGTGCTTCAGCGCCATATGAAGGACGCCATCGAAAGCGCCGAGAGCACAAAGGACGCGGATGCGGATGTCGCCTGAGGATTGGAAGCCGATATACGAAAAGATACTCGAAGAATTCGGGTACGACAGGTCGTCGGACGAGAATTCGGCGCGTCTGCTCAAAGCGGTCATGGTGAACGCGGACCTGATATCGGACGACGATGTTGTGATGCGGAGGGATGCCACCGTCTTCGGGTGCGGCGGCGGTTTGGAAGATGATATGAAAAAGGTTTCTCCACGGGGCACGCTCATAGCGTCCGGAGCCTCCGCCGGGGCGCTGGAAAGGATGGGGATAACTCCGCATATCGTAGTGACCGACCTCGACGGCGAGATCGGGCCGCAGATCGACGCCAGCAGAAGGGGCGCGGTGACGTTCATCCACGCCCACGGCGACAACTCCCATCTTATACAGAGATATGCGAAGGAGTTCACCGGTCCCGTGATCCTTACCACTCAGTCAAGACCGGACAACCTGGTGTCAAACTACGGAGGGTTCACCGACGGCGACCGCGCGGTGTGCATCGCGAGACATTTCGGGGCGGAGGACATCCTTCTCCTGGGGTTCGATTTCAGCACGCCGTCAATAAAAGAAGGGTCGGATCCGAAGATAAAGGCCATGAAACTGCGGTGGGCGGAGAAGATAATCTTCGGCTGCGGCAGGCCCGGGACATCCGTCGAGATGCCCCGTTGACCCTTTTTATAAGAAAAGGTTAATACGGTTAACATTGGGAGCAACGACGTGGAACTGACATACCTTATCCTGCTTATACTTACGATCTTCTACGTCCCGTTCTACATATGGGTCCGGAGATCCCCCAAAGCGGCGGGATACGGTCTGGTGAAATACGGTCCGGCGGTCATGATAAAAACGAGATACGGGACCGAACTGATGGATCGGTTGTCCCGTTACAGGCGGTTCTGGAGGTTCTTCGGCGTTTTTTCGATAGTGGTATCGATATTCCTTATGGCGTTCATCATCCTCATCATCGCGGTGGGGCTGATGAACCTGTCTTCCAGCCTATCGTCCTCCGGTGTGGGGGTAGAATATGCCTTGGCAATACCGGGACTCAACCCCCTTCTTCCTTTCTGGTACGGAGTATTGGGGCTGATAGTGGCGATGATCGTCCACGAGCTCGCGCACGGTATGCAGACGAGGGCGAACGACATGCGGGTGGATGCCACCGGAGTGCTGTACGGCGTCGTCCCGCTGGGCGCCTTCGTGGAACCGAACGAGGCTGACATAGCGAAAAGTTCGAGAAGAGCGAAACTAGATCTCTTCTCTGCAGGAATAACAGCGAATTTCATCACCGCCGGCGCGGCATTCTTTGTCTTTGCCATTCTGATGCTGGGGAACGTCTCGTCCGACCACGGCGACAACCCCGCCGTCTATCAGATAACGCCCGGCTCCCCTGCGGACGGCGAGATACCGAACGGGGTCATCATAGAGCTTGTGGGCGGGGAACCTTATGTTTATTCCGGGAGCTGGGAACAGACATACTCATGGAATCCCGGCGAGAAGGTGGAGGTCGCCTATCTGACACAGGACGGCCCCGGCAGCGGGTTCGTTCAATGGGGACTTTTCATCGAGAGGGTGTCACCGGGAAGTCCGGCCGAAAAAGAGGGCCTCGAAGAGAAGACGTTCGTCGTATCGATAGACGGGAACCCGATCTACGGCTATTTCGAATTCCTATCATATATGAGGGAGAAAACGAAACCCGGCGACGAAGTGACGATAAAATGCATGAGGACCGACGAGACCGAGTTTACGGTGCCGCTTAAGCTCGGGAACAACGGGGGTATAGGGTACCTCGGGATCGGGTCCTCCACGTCGGGAATGAGCTTCACCACGCCGAACATAATGCTGGACCAGGGGAGGAATCCCGTATACGGCGCCGAATCCGTCACGGACGCCGCACAGTCGATGATGACCTACATCAGCGGCCCGTTCAAGGGTTCCTCCCCGATACCCGCAAGCGTCCACTGGTGGTATGACGTCCCGCTTGACGGCGTATTCTGGATACTCATAAGCATACTCTACTGGATATTCTGGCTGAACATAATGCTCGGAGTGTCGAACGCCATCCCTGCGTACCCCTTCGACGGCGGATTCATTTTCCAAGGGGGCCTCAGCGCGTTGCTGGAAAAGCTCGGCATGAAGGACGAGAAGAGAAGGGAGAACCTTACATCAGGCATAACCAGCGCCCTCTCCATGGTAATGATATTCCTGCTGATACTGGTGATCGCGGCCGTCGTCCTGTGATAGGCTGACGCAATAGGTTTTATTTGTTATCGCCTTTCCTTGATTATGACTCTGGAAGCCATCATCGAGTCAATAAGGACGTTCCCGGGAGTGACGCGCAAGAAAGCCGTGCACGAGATAGTGGATTCCCTCTCGACGAAAGGATTCCCTCGCGTCGCCGCGTCTGAGGGGGAGGACGCCGCCGCCGTAGAGTACGGGGGCGATTACATTCTGTTCGCCGCCGACGGCATAATGGAATCCCTTGTGGATTCGGATCCGTTCTACGCCGGTTATTTCGCCGTGCTGGTGAACGTCAATGACATAGCGGCCATGGGCGGCAGGCCGATGGCGATGGTGGATGTTCTGTCCTTATCGAAAAGCAAGGTCTGCAATCAGATCCTGAGAGGCATGGCCGCCGCGGTAAAGAAGTTCAATGTACCGATCGTCGGAGGGCACACTCACCCGGACTGCAAATACAACGCGATCGACATATCGATCATAGGCACCGTCCCGAAGGGGGACGTTCTTCTCAGCAGCACCGCGAGGGACGACGACGATATTATTTTCGTCATGGACCTGGACGGCTTTTTCCCGAACGGTCTGAAATATGCGTGGGACACCACAACGAAGAAGACCGACACGATAGTTCAGGCCCAGATAGAGATGATGTCGATCATAGCGTCAAAACATCTCGCTCATTCCGCAAAGGATATGAGCAACCCCGGATGCATCGGGACGCTCGGAATGATGCTTGAGTCTTCGATGAAAGGCGGCGTTGTCGATATAAACAAGATACCGATACCGGAGAACGTCGATCTTGTTCAATGGCTTCTCGCTTATCAGGGCTGCGGATTCATCTTCGCCTGCCCGCCGGAGAATTCGGCGGATATCATCGCTCTTTTTAAGACCGTCGGCTGCGCGGGCGCCGTTGTCGGAAAGATCGACGACACCATGAAACTCAGGCTCACCCTCAATGGGGAAACAGGGACACTCTTCGATTTTGAAAAGGACATCATAACCGGATGTTCTCCGAAGAAGAGGTAAGTGTTAGGCCACAGAGGTGGACATTACATCCGATCCAGGTGGACCGCATCGCTTCTCAACCCTGCGACCCCGCAAACGTCAGTAGCACGAGGTAAGGCTGCTCCCGTCAGGACCTGACCCGGTTTCCCCGATCAATGTGCGCGATACGACCCTCCGGTCGTTCAGCGCACAAACTCCGACTCTGCAGGACAAGATCTCATAGTCACTCTGCGGGCTTGGACCTTCAGCTCTGCCGCCCCCTGCAGTCACCCCCGCTATTGACGGTTGCGGGTGAAGGGCACGCCAAGCTCCCCGGTCAAGCCTAACGGTAGAGCTATTGAGGGAGGGTATTTAATATCTTTCCATGGGCGGCGACTCAGGCACCTCCGCCGCCTGGATGTTCGGGGGCACATATTATATATCACCTCATCGATTGTGTGTGTGCCGTGCTAACACATAGCACGAGGTGAAAAAATGACGTTCTTCGGATTAAGCGACCCATACATAATCGGAGCGTACGTGGGGTGCATTCTCTGCGTGATACTGTGCTGCGCGTGGGCGATATTCAAAAAAGATGATGGCGATGAAGAGGAAGGTGAGGAGTGATGGCCGCTGAAGGCGTACCTTTGGACCTTTTGTTCGTATTGATGGCGGTCTTCATCGCGGTGACGATACTGCTCGGCCTGTATGGATACCGCCATACCAAGAGCAACCAGCAGTTCCTTCTCGGAAAGAATAAAAGTAACACCGTGATAATCGCCCTATCTTATGGGGCGACCTTCCTGAGCGCTTCGGCGATAATAGGGTTCGGGGGCCAGGCGGCCAACTTCGGTCCGGTCATGATGTGGTTATGCTTCCTCAATCTTGCTCTCGGTCTATTCGTGGCGTTCGTCCTCTTTGGGCCGAGGGTCAGGAGGGTCGGAAAGAAGCTCGGGGCGTCCACTTTTGCAGATCTGCTCGGGAAGATATTCAAATCCGGAGGGATACGCGGGTTCACCGCCATGATAATAATCGTCATGATGCCAATATATGCCGCCGCCGTTTTGAAAGGAGGCGTGAACACCCTCGTGGTGTTAACGGGGCTGACGGACCTGTACGACGTCATCCTGATAATACTGGCTGTCATAGTCGGATTGTACGTGGTGTACGGCGGAATAATAGCCGTCATGTATAACGACGCTCTGCAGGCGGGGATAATGATCGTCGGAATGGTCATCATATTGTCCGTCACCCTGTACGAACTAAGTCACGCCAGCACAACGATCTCCGCGCTCGGGTACGATTCTGTTCCGGCTTTCGGCACAAGCAAATGGTGGACCGTGATATCCACGTTCCTTCTCGGAGTGGGCATCGGCGCTTTGACGCAGCCGCAGCTTGTGGTCAGGTTCATGTCCGCAAAGAACGACAGGATGCTCAAGCGCTCGTTGATAATCGGAAGCATATTCATGTTCGTCATCGTCGGCAGCGCTTACACAGTGGGCGCGAGCACCAACGTATACTTCTTCGAACACTACGGCATGGGTTCCGTGGAATATGTGACGACCGTTCTCCACCAAGGAGTGGATTTCATCATACCCAACTATGTCCTGGGCGTGTTCAGCGAATATCCGCTCGGCGACGTGTTCATCTGCATCTTCCTGCTGACGTTGTTGTGCGCCGCGATATCCACTCTCAGCGCGCTCATGCACACGATAGGCGCCGCGGGAGGACACGACATGTTCTCTCTGATCAAGAACAGGAAGACCAGAAGCGACGAGGATTTCCAGTCTCTGAGGATCAACAGGATCGTGACGGCCATCGTCATGGTGTTGGTGGTAGTATACTGCTATCTTATGCCGAGCGATATCATCGCAAAAGCGACATCCCTCTTCATGGGATTGACGGCCGCCGCCATGCTTCCACTCATGACGTACGGCCTGTTCTCAAAGAACCCGAAGAAGAACGTCGCGATCGCGAGTATGACCGTAGGTACGGCGGCGTATCTGTTTTGGGCGCTGTTCATCAACGCGGGTATGTCGATATTCCTTCCGATATGCAAGTGGATCACCGGAAATCCCGTCCTCTTCATGGAAGGGAACCTGCAGTTCGTCGACGCGCTGGTGGTCGCGCTTCCGTTGTCCACATTGACCTTGGTTATCGGATATCTCATCACGAGATGGAAAGAACCGAAGGCGGATGCCGAGGCGGAGACGGACGATACCTCGGCGGATTCTTGAACGCTCAAACAAATTAGCAAACTTCTTCCTCCATTTTTTTTATGTAACATTTTTAGGGATGTTCTTCTATCGGCTGCATATGAAGACCTTGGAGATGAGAGATGTTTCCGTAGTAAGGAACGGAAAGAGGATCCTTGACTCCATAGACCTTTCCATCGAAGAGAACGAAAGCGTCGCCGTCATCGGCAGCAACGGTTCCGGAAAGACCACTCTGATAAAACTGCTGAGAGGGGAGATCAACCCATATTTCGACGAGGACTCGCCGGCGATCATGAGAATATTCGGCGAGGATAACTGGAACATCTTCGACGTCAGGTGCAAGATGGGGATCGTGTCGATGGATCTTCAGAACCGTTTCGGCGAGGATACGCTGGTGAGCGAGGTCATCGCGTCAGGCTTCTTCGGAAGCTTGGACGTGTTCAGGAACATGAGCGTGACCCCCGAAATGGTCTCAAGAGTAAACGGCGCGGCCGTCATGATGGGGGTGGACGATCTTTTGGATCGGCGTGTCGAAGGCCTCTCGCTCGGCGAGATGCGGCGCGTGCTGATCGCGAGGGCTCTGGTCACCGAACCCAGCACGCTCGTTATGGACGAGCCTATGACCGGCCTCGACATAATAATGGCGTCGAAGTTCAGGAGGATGTTCGACATATTGATCAAAGCGGGGGTCAGTCTCATCATAGTGACCCACGATCTCGCGGACATTCCCGACAGTATCGATCGCATCATAATGATGAAAGAAGGCAGGATATTCGCCGACGGCGAGAAGGATTCTCTTCTCACCTCGGAAAAGATGACCGACCTTTACAATGAGCCTATTAAGGTTGAACGCAATAACGGAACATACCGTATGCACCAGTGAGCATGCGGAACGGGGAAAAAGATGAGATATATCTGTCCGGAATGCGGGGGCGAGATCCCCGAAGACTTGGATTTCTGTCATCTGTGCGGAAGGAAAAGAGATAACACGATAAGGCTGGACCAGTCCGGACGTTTCATACCGCCGGAGGAGAACGAATGCGCCTCGTGCGGCACGGCGATGCAGCCGGACGACATATTCTGCCCGAGCTGTGGTGAACAGAGGTCTAAAACGCAAACGGCAGCCTTCCGGCCAAAACTGGCGAAATACGCATGGATCGGGATAGTGCTGGCTTTCATACCCGGGGCTCTCTGGTTCGTCCCCATTCCGGGGCTGTTCAGCGTATTCGGGCTCGGCCATCTGTATTTCAGAAGATGGTCCAGAGCAGCGGGGTTCTTATTGATCTCAGCGTTCCTTTTCTATGCCAACATCGAATTGGTCGGGGCGGAACCGTCCTTACTAACGGATATAATCTTCTGGATAATCACGCTCTTCTTCTTTTTTGTCCAAGCGATGGAAGCCCTTGTGCTGGCTTTCATGCCTTCGAAAACATCCGAGTGATCAATATGGCCGAAGACTGGACGGAAAAATACAGACCGAAGAAGCTTTCGGATGTCATAGGGAATCCTTCCGCGACAAAAGAACTTGAGGGATGGGCAAGGTCCTGGATGAAGGGCATACCGGAAAAACGCGCCGCGGTCCTGATCGGATCCCCCGGCGTGGGGAAGACTTCGTCCGCCGCAGCTCTGGCCGGCGAGATGGGATGGGACATCGTCGAGATGAACGCATCCGATCAGAGGACCGGAACGGCGATCAAAGAGGTCGCTCTGAGGGGATCATATTCCAACTCCCTGGGGCTGGACGGGGAATATAAAAGAAGCGGGGAAGGCAGAAAGAAACTCATTGTTCTGGATGAAGCGGACAACCTTTTCGGGAACGCCGATCGGGGGGCCCTTCCGGCAATAAACGAGCTAATCAAAACAACGAGGCAGCCGGTCATCCTGATAGTGAACGACTTCTACGCATTATCCAAAAAAAGCTCCGCCGTTAAGACCGACACGATCCAGATATCTTTCAGAAAACCTTTGGCAAAGTCTATCGCCGGCGGTCTGAAAAGGATCGCCGTCTCGGAGGGCGTCGCGGCTGACGACACCGTTCTGCTGAAGATCGCCGATAATGCTAAAGGGGACATGCGGGCTGCCGTAAGGGATCTGGAATCCCTTGCTCAGGGGCGGGGGTCCATAGACGTTTCTTCCCTCGAAAGCATGCATGAGAGATTCGTCCAAAAAGACATGTACGCCGTTTTGGAGAAGATGTTCAGGAAGAGCGATCCCTTCGGCTCCAGGAGCGCTCTTTCCGACGCGGACACGGACCCGGAAACAGCAATCCTTTGGGTGGACGAGAACCTTCCGTATGAGTACAGAGACCCTGGAGATCTGGTAAGGGGATACGAGAAGCTGTCCCGAGCGGACGTGTTCCTGGGCCGGGTGTACAGGCGCCAATATTACGGAATGTGGCCGTACGCAAGCGAGATGATGACCGCCGGGGTGTCCGTGTCAAGAATGAACGGCAAGATCTCTTACGAAAGATTCAGGTTCCCGTCGTATCTGGCGAAGATGTCGAGATCCAGATCGGTGAGGGAACTGAAATCCTCGATGTGCTATAAGGTCGCCTGCCATATTCACACATCCACAAAAAGAGTGAGCATGGATGTCCTGGGCCCGCTGAAAGCGATGGCGCTCAACGATCCTCAGATCAGGGTCATGCTCGCAAAAGAGGTCTTCCTTGAGCCTGAGGAGCTTGGATTCCTTCTCGATTCGAAGATCGATTCGAAGATCGTGAAGGAAGCTTTTATGACGGTCTCCGAAGCACGGCCGCTTCCGGCGAAAGGTCTTCCCGATGAATACGAAGCGCCTCCGGAGAGGCCGGTGCCGGGCACGGACGGGAAGAGGCCACAAAGCAACCTGTTTGATTTCTGAGGGGGACCTATGGACGAAGCATACAAAGAACTGCTGATAAAACAGCAATACCGCCTCTACAAAGACCACGCCGCGGTCAAGCTATGCCATTGGCTGAAAGAGAGCCTTATACGCGGTCGTCATTGCTACAAAGAGGATTTCTACGGGATCAAAAGCCACAGGTGCCTTCAGATGACCCCCGCGATCAACGAATGCAGTCAATGCTGCAGTTTTTGCTGGAGGGTGCAGGAAAGGGACTTCGAAGTGAAGGAATGGGCGGAACCGAAAGAAATGCTGGACGCGCTGATCGCTCACCAGAGGCTTCTGATATCGGGGTTCAAGGGGGATCCCAGATGCTCAAAGGAGATGTTTGAGGAGGCCTCCCACCCCGACCAGATCGCGATCTCCCTCGCCGGCGAACCGATAACGTACCCTTATCTCTCCGACCTGATCAAAGAATGCCACGGAAGGAACATGACCACCTTTCTCGTCACCAACGGTACGTACCCCGAACAGCTGGCTTCTCTGGACGAGCTTCCGGCACAGCTGTACGTGACGGTGGCCGCCCCGAACGAGGAAATATACAAAAAGGTCTGCAGACCTAAGACGAACGACGGCTGGAGCCGACTGATGAGGACGCTCGACCTCCTTCCGTCCCTGGACACTCGGACGGTGATAAGGCATACTCTGGTGAAGGACCTCAACTTCGGATGGGTCAGCGAATACGGAGAATTGGACAAGCGGGCGGACCCGGACCTCATTGAATCCAAAGGCTATGTTTTCGTCGGCGCGTCGAGACAGAGGCTGTCGCTCGCGTCAATGCCGTCCTTTGAGGAGATCAGGGATTTCTCGTCTCAACTGGGCGCCGTGACCGGAATGTCCATCATCAGAGAGAGGGAGGACAGCAGGGTCCTTTTGATGGGGCGGGAGGATGTCGACACGGACATAAGGAACGCGCCGCGGATCAGAAAAAGAGCTTCCACACGATGAAAGCGATCAGTACCAGGTGAACGGCGGCGAACAGGTAAATCAGTTTGAACTTCGTCTTCCGGGTCTTATGCCTGAACACCTTCATACCCGCCAACGCGCCGAAAGGTCCCAGCAGTCCGGATATCAGAAGCGTCGACTCGCTGATCCTGTACTTGCCCCCGGTTGCCTTCCTTTTGTCCGCCCAATAAAGGAAAAATGCGACGCCGTTCAGAACGGCATAGATAAGAATGATCGGAAGGACTGTGTCCGCGTTCATTTCCTGGACATCTCTTTTATGAATGCGTCCACGGAAGCGCTCATTCCTTCGTTGTTCTTCTCGCCTTTTCCCGGGAAGAAGAACGCATTGCTGATGCCGAGTTCCCCGGACACCTTTTTTATCTGTGCCTCTCCCTTTTCCCCGTCGAATTTACATGAAACGAATAGCGTTATCTTCTTGCCGGTAAGCTGGTCTTTGTTTTCGTTAAGGAACCTGACAATCGCGCCGTAAGGCTTTCCTCCGTGTATGCCGGTGCCGAATATTATGTGGGTGTATTCCGATAGGTTTATCACTGTCTGCTTTTTGAGATCGAAAGAATCCGCTTTCAATTCCTTAGCGACATATTTCGCTATCTTTCTGGTCTTTCCAAGTGTTGAAGAATATACGATTGCTTTGTTTGTCATTATTCCGTCCCTCCGGCGGCATCATGCGCGCTGTGCCGTGCAATGATGACGAATGAGACAGCGGGTATATGAAATTTTTTTGCGAAAACGGAGCGCTGTCACGGAGCCGGGCCGCCGGTCTTTTTGAATCAGAACGGAACTCCCGCAAAATTCGGTAAATTTGAATATCCCCACGGTCATTCGATCCCATGGGTTATGAAGTGGAGATCATCGATGCCGACGCGGCGTCGGAATTGCGCCGGAGATATAGGGATCTGAAATCGTATTCTTCAAAAGTGGACATCTTCGGCCTCTGCGTCGAGTTCCTGACAGAGGACAGGGAACACCTGAAGATGTGGGAGGACAATTTCTATTCAATGTCGGACGACATAAGAGCTCACGCGAAGATCTATTCCATCATCGATCCCTCCTGCGGAATGAAGGTCCTTCTGGAACCGTCGAACAATTTGGCCTTCCTTTTCAACTTTGACTACTACGGGTGGATAAAGAGCATCGCGCTAGGGATATCCGGGAATATCCTGGAAGAGGCTCACGACGCGTATTCGGTGCACGGCGCGGTGCTTGACATGGACGGAAAGGGAGTGACGCTGATAGCCCCGTCCAAAACCGGGAAGACCACCCAGTCCTGGGGGCTGTTGAGGATGGACAACGCCCATCTGATCTCTGACGACTGGTATTTCGTCAAGCTCGGTAACGGAAGGCCTATCGCTTACGCCTCGGAAAAGAACTGCTACATCGACGCGGACATCGGGGACGTGTGGGAGGAATACAAACCGCTCGTAAGCCACGTGCGGTTCGATAACAAGGGAAGAGGGATAGCGAACGTTAGATGGGTCGCCGGCGAATCCTCAGTCATACCGATGACAAAGATCAGATGCGTCTTCCTTCTGAAACGCGACCACGGCGACCCCGTTCCGATAAAGCGGCTTACGCCGGAAGAGGGTCTCGACTATCTGCTGAAGAACGATCTGTGCAACCCCCATCAGATCATCTGGAATCCCCATAAGGAAAGGATAAGAGCGGACTTCTTCTCGAAATTCCTCTCTTCGTGCGAGGTGTATCTCGTGAACACCATAAGAACGGCGCAGGAGACCCAGGAACTCATAAGGGAAGCAATACGCGAAAGCGGGGCGGTACAATGAAGAAGCCGAACCTGAAGGTCCCGGATGTCATTTCCAAGGTGAGGGGGTCCGATGCACTGGGCGCCAAGAACAAAAAACCGTCGGAACGCGCCGAAAGGGCGCACGAGTCCAGACTGCTGATCTATTCCATCTTCGCGATCATCTTCTACATAGCGATCGCATGGGTGGCGGTGGCGGTATTCGCAGACGGGGAGGTGACGATGACCGACATAGTCAGAGGCAGCATGGGCAGTGTTTTCGCCTTGCTATTTGCCGTCATCATCATGGACACTATCAACTCCCGCAGCGAAAAAAGAAAGAAGAGGCGCGAAGAGAGGAAGGCTATCGTGCGCCACAACAAGATCATACAGCCGGTGATAGACATGTATCTGGTAAGGAAGAACATGGTCATCACTCTGAACGATAAATCCGTCAGGAAGTTCAAGGTCAACGCTGTTTTCACCATCAAGGATATGAAGGACATGTACAGCCTTTCCGAGCTGATATCCGATGTCGGCAAGACGAAGATAGAGGTGTATGCGTACTATCAGGAGAAGCTCCACGAGAAATTCACCCATTTGGTGGAGGACGTGGATTTCAGTTACTACTCCGATCTGTGCGACGCGGCGATGAAGTACATAAACGCAACGTCCTACGGAGCGTCGGCACTGGACGCGGTGGTGGGCTATCAGGATACCATGGCGGGCACGAAGTCGATGAGATCGATGGTGGTGAACCTTATAAGGGAGGAACCGGAGAACGGAAAGTTCATCGACGCCCCGCCAGTGCTGAAGAACGTGTATCTCGTGCACCAGATGATCAACGATCAGGAGACCGCGCTGGAGAGGTATCTTAAACTTGTGCAGGGAATCATTGAAGAGGATTCCAGGGAAGCGGGCAGGAAGGCGGCTTCGGAAATAGATTACGAGTGATCCCCCAACCTTACCTCTACTGGTCTTCCGAGAGCGATCGAAACCTCCGTTACCATGGAGTCGTAAGCCAGCACTTTCACTCCGGCCCTGTGCGCCTCTTCGATCGCCAAAGAGAATTTTGGGTCCATTTCGTAGTTGGGAGAGAAGACCTTCGGTCCGGACATCTGTATCAGGAACATGACGTATCCCTCGTACCCTTCTTTCAGGGAGGCCTCGAGCTCCCGAACATGCTTGAGTCCGCGTTCCGTCGGGGCGTCTGGGAACAAAGCGGTGCCGTCCCTTTCGAGAGTGACCCCCTTGACCTCCATCAGCTTCCTTTTGCCGCCAGCGCTTGCGAAGATGTCAATGCGGGAGTTTCCGTATACATGTTCCCGGCGAATATCGTCGATATCTTCGAATCCCGGTATGTCCCGTATGGATCCCGCGACCGCTTCGTTCGGCGCCTGGGAATCTATATTCACCAGCATATTCCCTTTGTATACTCCGATAAGATCGTATCCGGTGGACCTGCCGGGGGCGTCGGAGACGCTGAGTATCACCTCGGCGCCGGGGATCAGGATCTCTTTGCACCTTCCGGTGTTCTTAACGTGGCACTTTTCTTTCTTTCCGTCGATGTCCACGTAAGCGATGAACCTATTCGGCCTCTCAACGAAGGTTCCGGTCAGGGTGTTGGGGTATCTCATGGTTCACTTGGTCCAATTCAGTATCTTCACGTCGCCGCGGGGATGTTTTTCGGATATGCCTTCGGGTCTCCCGAGTATCATGCACGCAACATACCTGCGGTCGTCTGGCACGCCGCATTCCTTTCTGAATTCGGGATCCTGTCCTAACCCCGCCGCGAAGCCAATGAAGCATGTGCCATATCTCATGGAGTGGGCGGCGAGCATCATATTGCCCACCGCCAGCGATCCGTCCTCGACGGGGGTCACGGCCGAAGGATCGGCGAAAACGAATATGAGCGTCGGCGCGCCGTAGAATATGTCGGCATCCGGGTCGCCGGCCATCCTTTCCGCCATAGGGTTCGGATGACCCGCCGCCCTGGCCATATCCGCGAAGAGCACGATAGCCTTCCTGTTATATCTTTTGATTTGTCCCGTGTTTTCCACCACAACGAACTCAAGCGCTTGGCGGTTCATTCCGTTCGCTGCGTGGAACCCGGCTTTGAGTATCTCACGTATGTCCTCTTCCGGAACTTTCTCGGCCTTGTATCTTCTGACAGAGGATCTGTCGTATATGTTGCTGAGCGCTTCGTTCATAGTCCCGCATATGAGCATCAGGATATTTATTTGATGACCATGACGCAAAAATAGATCGGGGCGGGGGTTGTTAACCCCCTTAATGGGTTTTTCACGGACGCCTTTCCAGATAGATGTCGTCCGTCGCTTCGCCCTTCGGTATCAGATACTCTCCGCCGACATCCGGGAACAGCTGTTTCCACGACCCGTTCTCCCCGACGCGGCAGAAGACCGCTCCGTTGTATCCGTCCGTCACCGAGAACCTGTAAGACGACTTCCTGTGCACCCGGACCGCGCCCACTATCCCAGAGGATTCCGGGATGTGGACCTCGTAGTACCTCCTGTAGAAGATGATGAACCACAGCAGGAGACCGGCCAACAACAACAGCAGAATGAGTCCCGGCAGCCACCATGAACCTCCATTGTCGTTCCCGCCTTCGAAATACAGTTCGAGGTGGATGGAAGCGCCGATATCGGCGAAGGATATCTCCGGTACGACGTAAATGTCTGTGCCGTCCACCCATTTGACGAAACTGTACCCATTGTCGGCAACAGCGTTCACGTCAAGGCTGCAGAACTCAGGCAGAGAAACAACCCCCGCATATATCTCGAACGGCGATCCGTTGATGCTGTATTCCGCACGGCCTTTCCCTTCAATGATGTCGATCCTCAGGGTGATGTCTGTCCTGAGAGCCCTGCTCGTAACGTCTATCGTGTGATTCGTGGTGATGTCGTAGAATGTGTACGATCCCGACAGCACCTGCGCTTGCATAAGAGATACGCCGTCCACGGTCACGGCGGATATCGTGTACCCTTCGTCCGCGGAGAAGAAAAATGTCCTGCTGCTGTGTCGGGGGACGCTGATCTTCCCTTCGGGTGTTATCGTCGAGCCTGAGTCGGACGTCGCCACGATATAATTCGACATCGGAACGATCATCGTATTGAAAACAACGAATATGGTGTTCGTTCCGCTTGCCAATTCGCTGTATGAGATCGACAGGGTCCCGCTTAACGCGTCGCTCGTCTTGTCGAACACAGCGCCGTCGCCGGCGGTGAGGATCGCCGACAATATGGACCAGCCAGGCGAAGGCGATATCACGAATTCCGAATCTGTGATGATATCGCCGGGATTCATCACCGCGTGATGGACCGGCCCTCTTCCCTGATCGATGCAGAACACTCCGCTCCCGGAACTTCCGGCATCCAGCGTAAGGCTGGTGCTCTTGGGCACGCTGAAGATCACAACGGCATACCCTTCGACGGGGGTGCCGCCGGAAGCTGCCCTAAGGGGCACAGATACCATCAGGCCGTCGGCGGTCCTTGAGGGCGTCAGTATCTTCATATCCGTATCCCCGAGGTCCGCCGCGGCGGCGCCCAAGGGCTGTATCGCGGCGATCCATTCGTAATCGTTCGGATCGCCCACGAGGCCCGGCGGATAGGTGATCGTGAAGATTGAATTGCCTGCCGTCTTATCTATCGAGTACCAGACGCCGTCATGCATTGTGTGTCCGGAATATCCTGCCGCCGTGACCCTGCCGTCGATCACCATCATCGTGGAAGGGCCCACATTCCCCAAACGGACGGTGTTGCTCTCTTTTGACAGATAGACCCCTGTTTTGCCGTAGTCGCCGGAGTTGTAGAGCGCCGCGCCCAAGGATACGTCCCCAAGGACGGCATTCTTTCCGATCGAGATGTAATGTCCTCCGGAGAGCGATGACGTTATGCCGCTCAAGGCCGCTGATACCGCCAGGTCTTTGCCGTTGTCCGTTGATGCGATGTTGTCCTTAACTGTGCCCCCTTCCATTATGAACGTGTGCCCAGCCGGTCTCCCGGTGATGAAAATCCCCCCTCCGACGGTGGAGGATGTGTTGTTCTTTATTTCCCCGCCGGTCATTATGACCTTTGAGGCGTAACTGAGGGAGGCTGTTACCGAGATCGCCCCTCCGCCCGCCCATCCGTTGCTCACATGGTCTGTGCGTCGGCATTCCGCCGTGTTCCCGGATATCTCTCCCCCTCTGATCTCAAGGGTCGCTCCCTGATTGACATTGAATCCTCCGCCGCTTCCGAAGGCCGTGTTCCCGACCACACGCGAACCCAGATACATTATCGCCTTCCCGATGGAAAGATAGAACGCTCCGCCGTTATCTACGGTTGAAACGTTGTCGCTGACCGTGCCGTAGATGTGGAATTCGGAATTTGTCTCGAATTGCCTCAGCGCACCGTACGCCACGGTATTTCCCGATATTACGCCGGCGGCATGCAGAGTTATGATGCTCGTGCCGTAACCCCTGACCATTATCACGGACGATCTGAGGGAGTTATTGTTGAATTCTCCCCTTAGATCCACAACGTTGCCGTTCCCCGAAACATCGACCAGGTGGCTGCTCTCTGAACCGCTTCCTGTGTCGTTGTTCCCGTTGATTTTCCCACTGAATTCTATCAGGCTGTTGTTCCCTTCGATGAGGATCGCTCTCGTGTTAACGAAGTGATTGCCGTTGATCTCGCTTCCCGCGGTGAATATCACTTCATACCCGCCCACTCTGCCGTTGAACAGATGGTTCCTTACTTCACAGTTGTTTATCTTCCCGCTGAAGTTCACCGTCACCGAGTCGTCGGTATAGATGTATCGTGCAGTGATCGGAGCGACCGCCGCATCCGTGCCGTCCATGACCGTTCCGTAATTCAGAACTGCGCCGGCCTGTATCCAGATCGCTCCGTAATAGCCGCTGTTGGCGTTGGAACCCTCCACGTAGCTCCCGGACTCCAAATTCAGGGTCCCGCCGGCCATCCGGATCGCGGAGGCTCCGCCTATGTTGACGATCCTCGCGCCGTCCCCCAGCGTCACCGTGACCTCGCCGGAATACGACGATATAACTGAGTCGTAGACGCGCTGGGCCCAGTCTGCGGCCGGGTTTCCGCCGGATATGGGTGTTGGGTCCGTGTGTGCCGCCGAATCCGGATCGTTCATGTCGTCCAAAGTAATGTTCCTAAGGGTCAACGACGATCGGACCGAACCGTTGCTGGCCACTTCTATCATGCCGGCAACAAAGTCCTGCCTCGCGGGATCGAAGCCCGGGGCAAAGCCCGCGCCGCGAGATATGGTTATTCCGTTTCCCGCCCCCATAATGATTATGTTCTTGTTCCCCACGTAGAGCCGGCTCTCCAGCACGAAGCTCTGCGTCACGACGATCGTATCCCCATCAGCGGCATTCCAGACAGCTGTGTGGATCGTCGCGTCGTCTGTTGCGTACAACGTCGCTCCTTCCGTTCCGTCTGAAATAAGAACCGATAAAGAAGTAGCTACCGTCAACGCTGCCAGGCATGCGAGGACGCACGCCTTACTGCAATTGTTTATCAAAGATCATTCCCCCCGACCGCATCATCCCCTAATGTGTTGATAAATGTTACGATTTTTCCTATATATTTTTAAAAAAGCATAGTTATGTCACTACATTGAGGTCCGGGGTCCGGACCGACCCTTGCCGTTCAGAGTCTCTCTTCGCCTTCGTCCATATTCACAAGGCTGTTGACCTCTTCGACGGGACCTGCAGCCGCGGGGTCCGTGTTCCTCAGATGCGCCAATTGGAGGGAGACGAAATCGCCTAGTATTATGCATTTAAGGTTCTTCTCAAGGTTGCACGATCCGGTCACGTGGTATGAGACGATCTTCAGGTCCTTGTCCTCGAGTATTCCTATCGACGCGTCCGTCATGTATCTGATGATGCCGGAGGCGTTGTCGTCGTAGAGGATGACGGGCATGAACATTTTGTTCTTAACGTCGTTCGTCCACCCCACTATCTCGTTGTGGTTGAATTCCGGGAGGGAACCGCAGAACGATATGAATTTGGAGTTCTCGTTTATCTGTGTCTTCCATCTTATCGCGGACGACCGCATGTTCGCCA
>JAITCQ010000103.1 GCA_031283015.1 Candidatus Methanoplasma sp. | reverse complement strand
GTGCCGGAAGGAACGATATTCAAAACGAGGACCGCCGGCAGCGTGAGGGTCCCGCTGATGAACATCTTTGGTTCGTACACCGATTTCGGGGTCATGGAGACGGCGGTCCTGGGGATGCTCTGCCAGGCGTCCGGGATAGCCACCGCCGCCGCCCGCACTAAGATAGCGGCCAAGAACAAGACGGTCATCGCCTTCGGCAACAGAAGGATGCACCCCGCCATCGCCGGCGTGCTGGATCGTTCGTCCTTCATCGGCGGATGCGACGCCGTGTCCTCGAAGATAGGCGGGGACATCATAGGTATGGAGCCCATAGGCACCGTCCCCCACACCCTGATGCTTCTGATGGGGAGCAACGACGCCGCGTTCAGGGCTTTTGATAAAGTGATAGAGAAGGATGTCCCGAGGATAATGCTCATCGACACGTTCTCGGACGAAAGGGCGGCGGCGCTGGAAGCGTGCAATTCCGTCAGGGATCTGAAAGGCGTCAGGCTGGACACCCCCGGCTCCAGAAGGGGCAACTTCAAGGAACTGATAAACGAGGTCAGGTGGGAGCTGGACATGAACGGCCACAAGGACGTCGACATCATAGTCTCCGGGGGTCTGGACGAGTCGTCCATAGCGGAGATAGTCGACACGTCGGTCTCCGGGTTCGGCGTGGGGACGTCCATAAGCAACGCGCCCACGTTGGACCTGTCCATGGACATCGTGGAGAAGGACGGGCAGCAGATATCTAAGAGAGGGAAGTTCGGCGGAAGGAAGTTCACGTACAGGTGCCCGCAGTGTTTTGAGATGGGGGTTTCCCTGAAACAGGACGATCGCATACGCTGCGGCTGCGGCTGCGATATGGATATGATCGAAACGGAAGTTCTCCGCGACGGCAAGAGGATAGGCAGGGAAAGAACGCCTTCGGAGATCCGCGAATCCGTGCTAAGGCAGCTGAAGGCCGTCGGAGGATTGTGATCCCGGACGCCGGTTTTCCGCCAAAAAGTCTGCAATAAGTAATATATAAAGTTTACTTGATAAAAAAAGAGTAGCTACTTTCTTTCCGAGAAATATATATAGGAGCGGAATGCGACGGACGGAAAGCTTATATCTCTTCTAAGTATAGATAGAGCCGGGGGTTGTCCGTCGCGTATCGGATGGGAATTGGAACCGCATGACGGCACGAAAGGGAGACAGAGAACTGTGAATTGCGACTACTCATCCAATAGGATAATTCCGCTGGGTAACGCTCAAGTCCGTATGCTGGACAACGCTGGCCCAAGGTCTCTTATGAAGATCTACTGCGCGTGCGGAAAGATAGTAGATCTCGACAGAAAGGAAATGAATCTCAAGAAGTCCCTGAAGAAGGACCTCGAATGCCCGGCCTGCAGGAACGCGCGCATCTCACGGGAGATCGATTTTCTGAACGGCGTCTCCGATAAGGGAATCCCGATTGAAGAGGGCTGAACATACCGAGTGATATATTTGCATATATAGATACAGAAATAATACGAATTTTATATTTTGTATGCGCAAAAACAAGTGCCATACGACCCGATCCTCACGTCGGCGGCCGCGCGTGTTACGCGGTCTTTTTCTTGGCCTTTGCGGGAACCTTCTTCTCCGCGGAGACCGCGCCGCCCTTCTTTGCCGCAGAGACCCTGCGCGGTCTTCCCGGGCGGCTCCCGCAGTCGGGGCTGATACATTCCTTGGAACCGTTGAACAGCACGGCGGGAGAGCCGCACACTTCGCACTGTTCGCCCGCCGACGATATCGTGCCCCTCGGCCTCAGAGGATAGGTCTGAGTGCATTTCGGCCACTCGGAGCAGCCGGCGAACCGTTTCCCCGCTTTGGAGAACGTCACTCTTATGGTCCCTTCTTTGCAGACCGGACATTTTCCGAGGTTGTTCCTTTCGACGTTGCTTTTGCACTTAGGGTCAACGCACTGTATGGACGGTGGCATCCCCTTCCTGATGATCTTCAGCTGCGTCAGGCCGCATTCCGGACAGACGGTCTCGGTGGGCTGTATCATCCCGCCCCTCGGAAGAGGATATGCTCTTGCGCACTCGGGATAACCGTCGCATCCTATGAAGTTCCCGTTCTTGGATTTCTTTATGGTCATGTTATTGCCGCAGGTTGGGCAGATGCCTATGAACTGCTGCGACCTTAGGGCGGTTCGAAGCTCATCGCCGAACTGTTCCTTCTCGGATGATATCTTCTTGGCGACCTCGAACAGCATGTTCTGCGATTCTTTCACCACGTCTTCCAAGGTATTGCTGCCTTGGCTTATGTCCAGCATGTCCGCTTCCAGCCTGGACGTCATCTCCGGCTCCGTGATGCCGCCGCCGTGCTTCTCCAAGGACCGGGTGAGCGCCGTGCCGCTTGCGGTAGGCGTCATGTAGTTGCCTTGGACGTAGTTCCGTGAGAACAGTTTGCCGATGATCTCGTGCCTGGTGCTCTTTGTTCCCAGCTGCAGTCTGTCCATCTCTTGGATGAGGGAACCCTGGTTATACCTGAACGGGGGCTTGGTCTCCGATTCCTCGAGGGTCTTGGATCGGATATCTATCTCGTCCCCCACACTCAACCTAGGTATGTGGGCCTCCGCGGTCTTGAGGTATTTCTTATAGTATTTTTTCCAGCCCAGATCCTTCTGGACATAGCCGCGGGCTTTGAACGTCTCCCCTTCGACAGCTATCTCGCAGTCCGTCTCTTCGGCAGTGGCGTTGGGTCCCACGGTTGCAAGGAACCTTCTTACGATAAGCTCGTAGAGTTTCCATTTGTCCCCTTTCATCTTCTCGGAGCTGGCCCCCGCCGTGGGGTATATAGGGGGATGGTCCGTCGTCCTCTTCTTTCCTCTGGAGGGGACGATCTTCTCCTGACTGAGGATCTCTTCGATCTCCTCCTTGAATTCTGAGTCCTTGAGCTTCTCCAGCACGTTCCTTATGCCGAGACTTTTGGGGTACTCGGTGTTCTCCGTGCGGGGATAGGAGATGTATCCTCCCGTGTAGAGGTCCTCGGCAAGTTTCATCGCCACGGTCGGGGGTATCCCGATCTTGTTGGCCTCCACCTGCATCATGGTCGTGTCGAAAGGCGCCGGGCGGAATTCCTCTTTGACCGAGACCCCGTATGCGGTTATCTTCCCTTTCTTCGCCCCGGAGATGGAATCCATGACCTTCTCCGCATCCCCTTTCTCCCAGAACGGGTTCTTAACGTGCTCCCCTTTGAAGGCCAGCATACCGAATTTCCCGACGACGTTCCAGAAAGGGACCGGGACGAAACTCTCTATTTCCTCGTGGCGATCCACAAGCAGTTTGAGGGTAGGGCTCTGCACTCTACCCACTGACATGAAATTCTTTCCCACCTGCCCGGACGACAGCGACACCAGTCTGGTGAGCACAGCTCCCCACGAGAGGTCGATGATCTGTCTGGCCTCCGCGGCGTCGGCCAGTTTCCGATCCGGAGCCGTGAGTTCGGAGAACGCCCTCTCCACTTCCCATTTGGTGAGCGCGCTGAACTTAGCGCGTTTTACCTTCGACATGTCCGCGTTCACGGCGGTGACGGTCTCCATGCCGATCAGCTCCCCCTC
Source organism: Candidatus Methanoplasma sp. (assembly GCA_031283015.1). Lineage (GTDB taxonomy): Archaea > Thermoplasmatota > Thermoplasmata > Methanomassiliicoccales > Methanomethylophilaceae > Methanoplasma. Next base: position 4,678 of record JAITCQ010000103.1, on the reverse strand, counting down.
TCTGTCGAAGTCGGTGGCGATGATGATCTCGTCCGCCGTTTTCGTCAATTCGCCGATCTTGCCGAGTATGGACCTCACTTTCACTTTTTTCACAGGTTCGGCGTAGACCATGTCGACGGGGGAGACCCCTCCCCAGTCGTTGTATTCGTCCGGATAATCCAATTCGATTATGTGACCTCTGAGACTCACTACGGTGTAGTCGTCGCCTCCCGCCTCGAACGCCATCACCGTGACTCCGCCCTTTGAATCGGATTGGGTCTTCCCGTCGGATAATATGGCCGATATCCTCCTTGCGGCGTTCGCTTTCTCTGTGATGATCAGTTTTCTCATTCGCCCCAGCGACAACGTAGCCATTATTTAACCGTTGGGAAATCGACGCCGACAGGGGATCATCCCTATGACCCCCGCGGCGGCTGCACCATCAGGTCGTCTTCGGAAGCAAGATCGAAAAATGTAAAATCTTGCGATCGGGCGGGTGCGACACCGTATGGAGAATGTCCCGATCAGTGCCTTACGCCGATATGGTGCATGTGGCCGGTGGCCTGCGACGCCATTGTGAGCTTACATCTGAGAACGCCTTTTATCGAGGACAGCTCGTTGGCGATCAGTTTCAGCTGCCCCAGCTCCCCTTCGACGATCAGGACCTCCATGCACCGATCGTGGTCGAGGTGCACATGGATCGTGGTGTTGATGTTCTGCATCTTCCCGTGCTGAAGATCAGTGAGCTTCTCTGCGATGCCGGTGGTGTGGTGGTCGTAGATCATGACGATCACGCCGTACATGAAGTCCCTTTCGTTCTTCCACTCATTCTCGGCGAGGGAGTCGCGCACTAGGTCCCTTATTGCCTCAGACCGGCTCACATACCCCTTTTTGGATATTATCCTGTCAAAGTCCTTTAAAAGCTCAGGTTCAAGAGAAACACCTATGCGCGTTACACCTTCCATATAATATTATGAAACGATATAATATAAATAAATTTGGACAGATAATCCAACGTGGAACTTCCAACAGGGTCCCCGCTGTATTTATCTCTTTGGAGCCGTTATGCCGGACGATGAACGATGAGTCCGGACGGATAAAAAAGGCTCTCGAGGCCGCCGTATGCGGCGCGGTATCCGGTAGAGAGGTCGCCGTTGCGTTCTCCGGAGGCCTGGACTCCGGCATCATTGCGGCCATCGCCAAAGAATATGCGCGAGAGGCAACCCTCTACACCGCAGGCTCGGAAGGCTCCCACGACATAAGGGTGGCGGAGAGCTCCGCGGAGGAGCTCGGCATGCGGCTGGTCCGCATAACGATGACGGAGGACGGCGTTCTGGAAAGTCTTAGGGAAATGATCCGGATCACCGGGACGAAGGACCCCGTTACGTTATCATTCGAGCTTCCGCTCTTCTTCGTCTGCAGGGATTGCAAGGAAGGGGACATCATCGGAGGCCAAGGCGCGGACGAGCTGTTCGCCGGTTATTCGAAATACATCGGTCTTGACGGGGACGCGCTCAAAAAGATGATGGCCGACGATATGAGAAAATTGTCGGAGGTCACGCTTCCCCACGAAGAGAAGGTCGCCGCGCATTTTGGGAAGAAGGTCCACTATCCTTTCCTTGACGAGAGGGTGGCGGAGGAGGCCGCGGGCCTGAGCATCGATCGTATAATGCCGGACGGGGACCCCGCGTCAAGGAAAAAGGTCCTGAGGGACATTTCCCGCATTACCGGATACGCAGGCATATCCTCAAAGGAGAAGAAGGCGGCCCAGTACGGCTCCGGCGCGATGACCGTGATCAGAAGGATATGCAGGAACGGGAACACGACATACGCCGAGCTGATAGAATCCCTTTGCAAGGAGATACGATAAAATGGACGATCCTTTCTCTTGGCTATATTCCCTCTCCCTGCACGGGATGAAGCTCGGCCTTGGGAACACGAAGGACCTGCTGAGGAGACTGGGGGATCCCCAGCTGTCCATGAGGCACATCCACGTGGGAGGGTCCGACGGAAAAGGGTCGATATCGTCCTGCGTGGCATCCATTCTGATCTCCTCCGGCATCCGGACGGGGCTGTACACATCCCCCCATATAGAAGAGTTTGGCGAGCGCATCACTGTGAACGGGGAGAAGATGACCCGTTCCGAGGCGGAAAAGGTGATGAACGCCGTGAGGGACAGCGTCAAGGCCATGGAAGCGGACGGAATGTTCCCCACCTTCTTCGAGGCGGCGACGGCGGCGGCATTCCTGCATTTCAGGAACAAAGGCGTCGAGTACGCGGTAATAGAGGTGGGAATGGGGGGAAGGCTGGACTCCACCAACGTGATTATTCCGGAAGTGAGCGTGATAGGGAACATCAGCATGGAACACGAGGAGTTCCTCGGGGACACGATAGAAAAGATCGCCTTCGAGAAAGCGGGTATAATAAAACCCGGAGTGCCCTGTGTCACGTTGAACAAGGACCCTGCATTTGGCGTCCTTAAGAAAACGGCGGAAGAGAGGGGCGCGCCGATCATACGTATCGATCCCGAAGAGATCGTCATCGAAGCAATGAGCGGGACGTCGACGACTTTCCTTTACAAAAGGGAGAGATACGAGGTCTCGATACCAGGAAGCCGCCAGGCCGGCAACGCGTCGATGGCGATCGAGGCCGTCTCCAAACTGGAGACATACGGTCAGTGCATAAGATGTAATATCCGGAAAGGCCTCAGGGATATCAGGTGGCCCTGCAGGCTCGAGAAGATCCCCGGACTGCCGGTGATAATGGACGTCACGCACACCGCGGCGGGCTCCGCGGCGCTTGCGGAGGACGTTTCCGCATTGTACGGCAGGGTGGACATAGTGATCGGGATGCTCAAGGACAAGGACGCGCGGAGCGCGGCGGAGAATCTGTCCAAGGTGTCAGGCAGAGTGTTCATATCCGGCCTAGGCAGCGAGAGATCGGCGGACCCGGAGGCTCTCAGGGAGATATTCTCCCGCAGGTTCCCGGAGACGGTGGTCTGCGAGAGTGTATCTGAAGCAATGGACAGGGCGATGAGGTCGAGGGAAGATGGCAGGAATATATTGGTCACGGGTTCATTCCACACTGCGGAGGAGGCGGCGGCATGGCTGAAAAGAACGTTTCCTGGATACTGGACATACTCTCAAAGGAGTATGACAGGGGAGCATATCCCGGAAGGTCGTCGGAAGGTCTGAATCCCGAGTGGGATCCCGATCCGTTCCACGTGCTGATGGCGACGATCCTCTCCCAGAGGACCAGGGACGACAACACAAGGAGGGCGTCCGACGCTCTTTTCAGGAAGTATGATTCGATCGAAGATCTGGCGGCAGCCGACCCGGACGACGTTGCCGCGCTGGTGCATCCAGCCGGGTTCCCCAAACAGAAGGCGAAGGCGATAGTGGACTGCTGCAGGGTCCTGAGGGACGAGCACGGGTGCAGAGTGCCGGAGGACACGGAGACGCTGCTGACGCTGCCGATGGTGGGAAGGAAGACCGCCGCCTGCGTCAGAGCATACGCGATGGGGATACCGTCGGTGTGCGTCGACACCCACGTGCACAGAATATCGAATCTTATGGGGCTGGTGGACACGAAGGATCCGACAGCCACGGAAACGGAGCTGATGCTGATCACCCCAGAGGACAGGTGGATAGACATAAACAAATACCTCGTCAGGCACGGGCAGGTCGTTTGCCTTCCCAACCGTCCGCGCTGCGAAGCATGCTCCGTGCGCAGTATGTGCGACCGTTATGCGAAGAACACATCGTGATCAATCTCTATGATCAGCAAAAGGGCATTGGCTCTCAAATCCCAGCCCAAGTGTTTATAGTCTTTAACCAAACTATTTAGAACAACTTGCATGTGCTTGGCAATGGCATGATCGAGGTCGATTATTCCGATTATTTTGGTAATTGACTATAGTTGAACCAGACGCCGAATACTTTCTGAATAGAAATGTGATTGAGCACGAAACGAACAGTTATACTAACTGTACGCCATAAGGATAAATACACCCTTCATCAATAAGAAACGCAGTGAAAACAATATGCCGATCGAATCCTTCTACGAAATGCTGGTTATCGATACTCCTGAAAAAGCAGCGAAGCTTGTGGAGGCCTTCGAAGCAGCTGAGCACAGAGGGCCGTACGTACCCAAACACGATGTGATGAAAGATCTCGAAGAAGGCGAAAAGAATTTGAAAAAATTCGCGGAGAGATATAAGGCGGCGAAGAACAGGGAGAATTCGCAGTGAGCTTTTCCGTCTATAAGCTCAATGCTTTGGCATATAATATCGGCGAGGAGGATACCCAATCTATTTTGTCCTCGTTCAGGTGTTCGACCGAACCTGCCGCTGAGGACTTTCTGAACAAAACCGCGATCAAGCACGAAAAGAGTGGCATTTCCAGGACATATCTATTTATGAACGAAACCGACCCTGGAGCAGCAACCATAAAGGGATTCTATTCTCTGGCGGTCAAATGCCTTGCGATCGATAAACAGAACAGCATCCCCGAGGAGATATTGGCGCAGATGAACGTAAATCACGGGGTCGCACAAGCGTACCTACTCGGACAGTTGGCAAAAGCGGACGGCGTGGAGAAGGGGTTCGGGAGAATGATGATCGAACATGCACTTGACGCATTCTCAAAAGGCAACGAGATGTTCGGATGCAGGGTCGTCCGGCTCGACTGCCGAGACCCGT
>JAITCQ010000099.1 GCA_031283015.1 Candidatus Methanoplasma sp. | reverse complement strand
GTTCTGACCTACAGAAGCACAGGGAGCGAGCTTCTTTCCCTCGCTTTTGCGATACATGACCTGGTGGGAGGACTTCCGGTCTGCGCCAAGAGCAGGGACAACCTCGGCATAAGGATAGAGGAAGGGAAGGTCATCGACAACACATACACTGGGTCGGTGCTGGAAGAAGTGATCAATGCGGGGACCACCATAAGAAAGGTCGCCTTATCCGGGCCGTACAAAGGTATCAAGGTCATCGTAACGCCGATAGAACTTGACAATAGGATCATAGCCGCCATAGGCGTCGTGGACATCAGAGGTATGGCCGGAGCAAACAATTTGATAAGATTAAGGAGTGATGACGAATGAGCGATGAATGCAAGGTCACCGTCGATGCCGGCGTGTGCAAGATGAAGACGATCATAACGGCCAAAGCGAACCCCGACACGGGAATGGTCGACGTGGATATACAGAGCGACTGCCCGAACCTGCTGAAGCTGTCCTGGAGCTTCAAGTCCGTATGCCCGTATACAGAAGTGGAGGCGCCGATGAAGGAGACGGAGGTCTATAAGGCGGCGAGCGAGGTCATACCGCATGCGGCGTGCCCGGTGCCGTGCGGCATGATCAAAGCGATAGAGGTCGCCGGAGGACTGGGGCTTAAAAGGGACGTCACCATCAAAGTAGAGTAAGAACGCCCCGCGGCGGCGGTCCGTGGAGATTTTCTCCTCATCGCTAATTGTTTATAATCATCCTTCTATTTTCATACCCATGAGCGAAAAGACCGTCGACCAACCCTTGGAAATAATAAAGAGCCTGAGGGGGGTTGTGAACGCATTCTATCTTGACAAAGAGATACTCGGCAGGATGAAGAAGGAAGAAGAGAAGGTCACGGCCATGGGGAACATCTCCGTATGGAACAACGGGTTCACCGAGGCCCTCGAAAGGGAGAATGTCATAGCCATCATCAAAGACCCGCGTTTCAGACCTCCGCCCGAGCCGACGGTGGTGCTGGTCTCCAACGCGGGGGAGATAATGGGGCTGGAGGTATTTCCATTCACGGCGAAAGAATATCTCGATCGGGACGACGTCGTCTGGCTTTCAGACGCGTTCGTCCTGTTCCCAAGCGTCAAAGGTATGGGTGGGGAGAGATTCATCATGCCCCCGGTCTCGTTCCCGGAACTGAATAGCGGCAACGGCTGCAAAGATGTTATCTCGTGCAGCCCGGCGCCCACCTGCGACCTCATGATGAGAACATACTACGATCTCAAGGACGATCCGCGGCTTGCGAGCGTGCTTGTGGGGTACAACAGCCTGTGATACCGGGGGCGTCCCGGCCCATGTCGTTCCGTCGCAAATTGTTCAAATCAAGGCTTTGGTATGAACAAAGGGGATTGGAACAGGACGACGTTCAGTTGAGATTAAATCCTATCACATTAATGGGGATGCACTCATGATGCTGAACAGATGCCCCAAATATTCACCCGAGACCGGAATAAGGATAGTTCCTCCCGAGAAAACACTGGAAAGGGTCCTTCCCTTACTTCCGCAGATCGGGATATGCGACCCGCTTGACATCACTCCGCTTGATAACATTGGCATACCAGTCTTTGCGGTGGACCGTCCCGGAGCTTCGAAAGGAGCCGTCAAGAACTATAACGGCAAAGGCGCCACGCCCGAACAGGCGAGGGCGTCGGCGGCCATGGAGGCCGTGGAGAGATACAGCGCCGAGCTGAGGGATACGGACGAGATCGTGTACGGCACCTTTAAACAAGCCATAGACGTCGGTCTCACCGTCGATCCGAAAGATCTCATCCTTCCCCGCAGGACCCTCGATATCTACGACACGGCGGAGATCGCTTGGGTGGAAGGGTTCGAGATGTTCAGGGGATCCCCCATATGGGTGCCGGCGTGTGCGGTCTTCCACCCTTATTTTGAGGGCGACGATCTCCAGCTGTTCAGGTACCACACCAACGGGATCGCCGCCGGGAACACCATGGAAGAGGCCATACTTCACGCGCTGTTCGAACTTATCGAAAGGGATGCCTGGTCTCTGGCGGAGGAGCGCGGCAGGGCGACCGCCGACGTGATCGTGGAGGAGGATTCCCTTCCGGGAAGGCTTCTGAAGATGATGGAGGACAAAGGCGTCGACATATACCTCAAGGATCTCACTCACGACATAGGGGTCCCGACGATAGGTGCGGCCGCCGACGACACCGTCGAGAAGGATCCTGAACTTCTTACGATAGGGGTCGGAACGCATCTGAATCCGGAGATCGCTTGCATAAGGGCCATAACGGAAGTGGCGCAGAGCAGGACCACTCATAAGCACGGTGTGAAAGGCAACGCCAGACTGCTGAAGATAGCGAACGACATGGGATATGAGAAGGTCAAGGCAGTCAACACCGTCTGGTACTCTGAACTTAAGGAAAAGGTCCGTCTCAAAGATATGAAGGACCTTTCCACGCCGTACGTTCTTGACGATATAGAAGTGGTCCTCGACAGGCTTGTGAGCACCGGCTTCGACATGGTCATCGTCTCCGATCTTACCAGGCCGGAGACCGGGATACCCGTGGTGAGGATGACAGTGCCAGGTCTGGAAGTATCGACGATGGATCCCGAAAGGGAGGGTCTGAGACTCCACGGCATGTGGCCTCCGGTCTGACATCCCTTTCGCTTCAGCCGGATCCCCGTTACGGAGATGTCTCCGTTCGAACGGCGGGATACTCTTAACCATTATCACCAGACAGGGGCCGGTCTTGGTCCGTAAATTCGGAGCTAACGTAACGTAAATTACCGTAATGTATATTACTGTATTTTGCATTACGTTAATATGACAACATGAGATTCTACAACAGGGAGAAGGAGCTTGAGGCGCTGAAAAGAATAAAAGAGCGGTCTGAATATTCAAGCACGTTCACGGTGATAATGGGCAGACGCCGCATAGGCAAGACCACACTTATGGTCAAATCGGCGGAAGGGGATCGGTCTGTGTATCTGTTCGTGTCCAGGGTGGCGGAGCCATTGCTCTGCGAGAAACTGCAGAAAACGGCGGAAGAAGCGAGGATCGAAATCGCCGGCAGCACAACGAAATTCAGGGACCTCTTCAAAGCACTCATGATATCTTCCCGGGAGGAACCCCTTACCATAATGATCGACGAGTTCCAGGATCTCAAATACGTAAACCCTGCCATATACGGCGAGATACAAGAGATATGGGACCTTTACAAAGACACCACCAAGGTCAATCTTATTGTCTGCGGTTCCGTCCACTCAATGATGGTCGGGCTGTTCGAGGACTCAAAGGAGCCTTTGTTCGGCAGGGCGACATCCAAGATAGAACTTCGCCCTTTCCCGATCAGCGTGATGAAGACCATCCTTAAAGAGTACAACCCCGGCTATGCTTCAGATGACATCCTGGCGCTGTATATGCTCACTGGGGGTGTCCCGGAATACCTAGGGGTGCTCATGGACTCGCGGATGGATACTGCCGACAAAATGATCGACGGCATCACATCGATAGATTCCGTGTTCATCAGGGACGGCAGGGATCTCGTCGTCTCTGAGTTTGGAAGAGACTACAGGACATACTTTTCCATCATGCAGCTGATCGCCGGCGGTAAGAACCGCAGGGGAGAGATAGACAGCGTGCTCGGAATGGAGACTGGGGCGTACCTCCGGAGACTGGAGGACGAGTATTCATTCATTCGGCAAAGCTCTCCGATCTTCTCCGAACCCGGAAGCCGCAATGCCAGATTCTGCATCGCCGACATGTATCTTAGGTTCTATTTCAGGTTCATCCTCCCTTACCAGGATCACATCGAGTCCGGAAGACGGGACCTTCTGAACAAGGCCATCCGCAACGGCCTGGACGAGTACTCTGGGAGAGTACTGGAGGACTATTTCCGGCAAAGGATCGTTGAAGAGGAGGAATACACCGAAGTCGGCAGCTACTGGAGCAGGAAAGGCGATGTGGAAATCGACATCATCGTGCTCAATGATCTCGACAAAACCGCCGATATCATAGAGGTAAAACGCAACCCGAAAAAGCTGGACATGAATGCTCTGATGGTCAAGGCGGAGACTGTGAAACATGACCTTAAAGAACATGATGTCCGTTTCAGAGGGCTGTCGATCGATGATGTGTGATAAAAAAACAAATTCCTCTCCGGAGAGAGGAAAATGAAAATGATTAAATGGTTTAGCCGCCCCCGCTGGGCGTGAAGCGCTTTATGTCCACCTCTTCCTCCCTTTTGCGGAGTTCTTCGATGGCCGCTTCC
>JAITCQ010000026.1 GCA_031283015.1 Candidatus Methanoplasma sp. | reverse complement strand
GCCGCGTCCGTCAGAGGTACCGGCGATATCCCGATGACGTTTATCGTCCCGCCCACCAGCATCCTGTACCTCTCCTGAGATATCCTGTACCTCTCCTCCCAGTTCTCCAGCAGCTCTCCGGCGACCACGTGGTTGCTCAGTCCCGCCGTCACCGCCGCGAGGGTCCCGTATCCTTCATAGTCGGTCTCGACCGCGGAGAAAACATACTTCACCTCGGCGGCGGTCATGAATCCCACCGCGTGGTCGGGTATCCTGTGCTTCCTCATTATCGCCTCAATGTCGCGGACCGGGTCGTCGGTCCTGTAGTTATGCGGAACTTGAGCGATGAACAGAATGTCCGTGACCGTGTGCCCGCCGTTCTTAATCGCGCTGCCCAAAACCTCCATCCTCTCGCTCAGCCGAACGACGGCCGTAGCCATCTCCCCGTCCTCTAGGACCTTCACTTCTTTCACATATCTCATAAGATCATCCCCAGAAGATCGAATATCCGATCCTCTATGAACACATGTACCTGTATCCCGACGAACACGAAAAGCGGCAGCGTGACAAGCATCGCAAACAACAGAGAGACGCGTTCGACCAGTTTGTAACATCGGGTGACGTCCTCTATCGACGGCAGGTCCCCGTCGCCCATAACGTAGACGTCCTTCTTCTCCATTGAGAACCGCATCGCGCGGGCGACGGCCGTCATCGGCCATCCGCTGTTCGGGCTCGGGGTCTTCGAGTGTTCCTCCTTCGCCGCTTTGAACACTCCCTTATACTCATATCCGAACACTCTGGACGCCAGCGCCACGAACGCGGGTGACATCCTGGACGTCAGGAACCCGAGGACATCGTCGAATTTGGCAACGAAGAATCCCAGTTTCCCGTATCTGTCGTTAAGGTAGCCCCACATCGCGTCCATCAGGTTCGCGCACCTGAACATTATCGCTCCGGTCATCCCGAACACTCCGAAATAGAATGTCGGGGACATCACGCTGTCGACCAGATTCTCCGATATGGTCTCGCAGCATGCGGACGTTATATGTTCCTTGTCCAAGCTGCCGGCGTCCCTGCTGACTATCATCTGCACCTTTCCCCTCGCGGCCTGTATATCTCCTTCCCTCAGGTCCTTCTGGATCGGCATGCAGTGCTTGCGGAACGAGTATATGGCGAAGGTTATCTTGAACATGAATGCGACGGCAAATATCCACAATATCTCTCCGAGGGTGAACGCAATGCCGGCGATCTCCCACTGATACCCGGAGAGGCTGTGGCGCAAAAGGGTGCATATCAGCATCATGATCGTCCAGAAAATGAAGAATACCAGCAGGTACGAGAGGAACCCGGCGATCCTTGTCTTTCGGGAGGATCTGTTCTTCACCCTCCTGTCAAGGAAGTCCACCACGTTCCCTATCCACCTGAGAAGATGGAACCGATTCGGCAGTTCTCCGATGAATCTGTCGATGAGCAACGCGACGAACACTATAAGGACGGCGGACACCCACAGGTCCACCCTTTCACCCCTGCCGCTTCATCGAATTCTCGACCGCTTTCACGAACATGCCGTTGCGTTCCCCGTCCTTCACGCTGAACCTTACGAAATGCTCGAACTCCGCGCCGAAGGAGGCGCAGTCCCTTACCATTATCTTCTCTTTCAACATCAGCTTTTGGAAGTCCGAGCCCTTCATCCCCAGACCTTTGACGGAACAGAAATAGAAGAAGGAGTCCGACACCTTCCCGGCGGGGAACCCGATCCCGTTCAGGCGGGAATTCATTGTTTTTGATTCTTTTGCCATCACCGAGGCCGCCTCCCTCACGTATCCCATGTGCTCCGTCATGAGTATCCTCGCCACGTTCTGCTCTATTTGACCGACGTTCCATGTCATCCTTATTTTGTTCATCTCCTCGATGAGAGAAGCCGACGCCGCGCCGTATCCTATCCTTATCCCCGGTATCGCGAAGGATTTCGTCAGGGAGCCTGCGACCACGAGGTTATCGTACTCGTTCACGTGTTTCATGCATGATATCTCATCATGGTCCGGAACAAGTTCCAGCAGTGTCTCGTCAAGGAACACGAGCACACCTTCATCCCTGCATTCTTTCACAATGCTCAATATCTTCCGTTTAGGCTCGATCCTTCCGGTCGGATTGTTGGGGTTGCAGATGTACAGCGCCTTCGCTCCGCTCTTGATCGCGGCAGATATGCGCTCCGAATCGATCCTGAAATCCTCTTCTTCAAGGAGGTCGCTGTAAGAAACGTCCACGCCCGTCACTCTGCACTGTTGAGCGTACTCCGCAAAGGACGGCCTGCAGATGACCGCCTTCTCACCTCTTTCCAGGAACGCGTTCGGGAAATTTCTTATTATCTCCGAGGACCCGGCCCCTATCGTGATGTTGTCCTCCCTCAGCGAGAATACCTTTGAAAGAGATGCTTTCAATTCTGTGCAGTTGTCGTCCGGGTAGTGGCCGATGTCGTCCATCGCCGTTGCGATGATCTCCGGAAGACATTCCGGAGGCCCGAATGGATTCAGGTTATGGCTGTAGTCCTCGATGCCTTCCGTCTTCCATGCCTGTCCGCCGTGGACGGTCTTCGGGATCCCCCCCAGAGCCTTTCTTCCATACCTCATCAAATCAACACCGCGTCTTGGTTGGATTATTAATCCACGCCATATAATGCTGAGGATACTATAAATTTTGTTTGGGCGGACGGACTGTGTTCTTGTGGGTCCAGAGTAATCTAAAAACTATGAACTCGTAAGACAGATGCACAACATATGGCTCGGAAAAGGTAAGTTGACCGATGAAAATGAACATGTCACGACCGCAGAGATTGGGAGTTTGCCGACAGATTTGGCAGGCAAAAGTGAGTCCTCTTGGTTGCAGATGCCTTAGCGGATGATACTGTAAATGATACTGTAAATGATACTGTAATGTTCGAAATGCTCAAATCTCGGAGATATATGTGTGGTACCGAGGGGGACATCAAGAACCGATTAACGGACACGCCAAAAACGCCCTACAGCAGAGAGGGGTATGAAAAAATGGGACTGTTAAAACCAGCATGGGAGAGCGACAATAGGGAAGAAGCAGTAAAGGCTGTAGAAAAAGAGAAAGATCAATCAAAACTTTGTGAGATCGCCAAAAACGCCGCAGATTACAACGTGCGTTTGGCGGCGGTAGAAAGATTGACCGATCAGGCTGTGATTGCCTATGTGGCAAAAAACGATACCCGGTGTGAAGTGCGTTATAGGGTGGTAGAAAGATTGACCGATCAGGCTGTGCTTGCTTATGTGGCAAAAAACGATACCGACGATAAAGTGCGTTCGGCGGCGGTAAAAAGATTGGCTGAACAAACCCTTGCCCAAAAAGCACAGCGTTGATGTGGCAAAAATGTCGCGGATTCCCATTTGCGTTCGGCGGCGGTAGAAAATGTGTCCTGATCACGAAAAGGCTGAAGTGACGATGCTGCAGGTATCCCTTCGGGGCAGGTCAGACCTTTGACAGAACCTCTCCGATGCTGCCGCGTATCGTCAGCATCGCGTCGCGCTCGTGCGGAAGTTCGGATCTGTTCATGAGGACCAGTTTACCGCCCCGGTAATACCTCAGCAGTCCGGCGGCGGGATATACGTTCAGAGAGGTGCCGCCCACGATGAGGACGTCGGCATCCCTGATGGCGGCGACCGCGCGTTCCGTCGTATCCCGGTTAAGAGGTTCTTCGTACAGAACTACGTCGGGCTTGACGATCCCTCCGCAGCCGCATCTCGGGACGCCTTCGATTTTCAGGATGTGGTCCAAAGAGAAAGCGGTCCCGCACCTCATGCAGAAGTTCCGATGGACCGAACCGTGAAGCTCGCGGACGCACCTGCTTCCCGCCGACTGATGCAGGCCGTCGATATTCTGGGTGACCACCGCCCTGACCTTCCCCCGCGACTCCAGCTCCGCGAGCTTGAGATGCGCGGCATTCGGTTTGGCGTCAGGATATACCATTTTGTCGCGGTAGAAGCGGTAGAATTCGGCGGTGTTCTCCATGAAGAAGGTATGGGAAAGCATGGACTCCGGCGGGTATTCGTATTTTTTGCTGTACAGCCCGTCGGTGCTTCGGAAGTCCGGGATACCGCTCTCCGTAGATACTCCCGCGCCGCCGAAGAACACAACGTTATCTGAATCGTTGACGATTGCTCTTAAGGCTGCGATCTGGCCATCCATATGTTGTCCCCGGTTGTCCCCTGTGTGAATCATTGTGCCAATTGATAAAGGCCATATACAACTGGTCAAGCGGGCGACCGCACTAACGCATTACATGTAATGCGTCGCCTATAATACACGCCCTGTTTTTCAAAGAATACCGGTAGTTGGGAAGTTCGGGTTCGCCGAACATTTCACAAACCGGCGAACCCGGAACCGACCCGGAGGAGGTGCGTAAAACGCAACACCGAACCGGTTGTCTCCGGATCAGGATCGTTGTTGTCCTGAGGGACATCGAGATCGTTCTCGATCTTGTTATTCCCTGAACCAGCGGCCGCGTGGTTCCCGTTAAGAACCCGGCCCCTCTGGGGGCCGTCATCGGCACTCTCCGGAATTACCCATTCGTTGCACCGTTATAAACATTCCTCTTGATGAGAAAACATATCTCAAGGCCGCTTTTTATCAAGATATCATATGTGGTAATCGCCCGCATACCTCTTGGGAAGCACGAAGAGCTCTCCGTCCTTGTCGAAGCCGACGGATGCGCTCACTTCGTACACCTCTTGGATAAGGTTTTCCGTGATCACTTCCTTCGGGTCGCCGGCCGCATATATCTTGCCCTGTTTCATTATTATGCATTCGTCGCAGTATCTTGCCATCAGGGAGATGTCGTGCTCCGCGACCAGGATGGACATATCCTTCTTAACCATCGCCCGGAGATATTCCATCACTTCCAGCTTATACCTCATGTCCAGATGCGCCGTGGGTTCGTCCACCAGCATCAGCCTCGGCTCCTGAACATACGCCTTGGCAATGAGGGCGCGCTGCCTTTCTCCGCTTGAGAGCATGTTCAGCTGTTTGTTCTGAAGATGCGACACTCCGAACTTTTTGATGGCGTCCGTCACCGTCGCCTCGTCCGTCTCGGTCTCCCACCAGAGGTTGCTGAGATACGGGTATCTGCCGAGCATGATCGTCTCGTAGACAGTAAGACCAAAGCTGCCTCTCAGCTCGGCCGGGACGTTCGATATCTTTTTTGCGATCTCACTGGTATTCTTTCCCTTCACAGACTCGCCGTCAATCATCACATCCCCCGATGAGATTGGGTGCAGCTTGTTTATGCACCGCATCATTGTGGTCTTCCCGCAGCCGTTCGGACCAATGAGTCCCACCAGCTTTCCGGAGTCTATGCTGAAAGAAACATCCTTGACGGCGTGGAACCCGTCCTCGTAGAATTTGTTCAACTTCCTTAGTTCAAGCAAAGGCGGGTCAGCCATCGTACATCCTCCCTTTCTTCACCAGAAGATAAACGAACACAGGAACGCCTATCATTATGGTTATCGCGCCAACCGGCAGCTCCTGCGGCACCATCACCGTCCTAGCCAGAATATCCGCGAACAGCATCAGGGCCGCTCCGGTCACTATCGCCGCGGGCAGGATTAGCCTGTGGTCGCCTCCGAGAATCATGCGGCAGACGTGCGGTACGACCAAACCTACGAATCCGATTATCCCGACGAATGACACGCACACCGCCGTGAGGACGGAAGCGAGTATCAGCATCCATCTGTTGAACACCTTGACGTTGAGACCCATTTGCTTGGCCTGATCCTCTCCGAGCAGGACCAGGTTCAGCTCTTTGGTCCAGAGCAGGGGCACTAAAGATAAGAACAGCGCAGGGAAGAACAGCAGCCATACTGTCTCCCACCCGATGTTGGCGAAACTTCCGTATAACCACGCTATAGCGCTCTGCAGTTTTCCAGACGGCGCCGTGACGAGCATTATCGTCATGATCGACGAGAACGCCAGCCCGACGACCACTCCGCTGAGAACAAAACTGGTCGACGAACCCCCGGCCTTGGTCGCAAGAAGCATGGTCATGAAGAATGCCGCCACTCCCCCCACCGCCGCCAGGATCGGCGTCAGGAAATTAGTCCCTACCAGAAGGCCGAAGAAGGTAAAGTTAGCCACTAGAGCGGCTACTGCGAACGTGCCGGCCCCGGCGGACACGCCCATGATGTACGGGTCCACCAGCGGGTTCCTTATTACCGCCTGGTAGATCGATCCCGCTATGGACAGACCTATGCCCGTCCCGATTGCGGCTATGATCCTCGGAAGACGGGAGTCGTATACTGCGCTTTCCAGCTCGGTAAGGCTCTCCCCGGGTTTTTGCAATGACGATATCATCGCCGAGAACGCTTCGGGTATAGGGACGCTCCCGGATGGGCCGATGGAAAGCGAGATCAGGAACATCACGAACGCCAGAACGCTCCCGACGGCGAGCATTATGAGAAGACGGCGCTTTTTGCGCTTTATCCTTGACTCCTCTTTGCTGCCGGCCAGCATGCTTGCGCTCTGTTTCACATAATTCAAGAAGGACATATTGCTCTTCCTGGATTTGAAATAAGCAAAAAGCAACAACGCTATGATCACCAGCAGCGGCAGCACCCATAGATTCGAACCGCTGTCATCGGCATCTGTTCCGCTATCCGTCTTTATATCCCCGCCGACGGCATAGAATCCTGCGTCGGTGCCTACATAGATCCCTTGGCTGGTGACAACAGGGGCGGACATCGCCCACTGTCTCACGCTCATCGGCTGCTGGAACTTCCCTATTATCTTGCCATCGAGGGTCATTGCGTAAAGATATCCGCCATTCTGGTACTCTGAGATATATATCTCACTGCCGTTGACCAAGACCATCGCGGCTTTCACGGTGGGAATGCCGCTGAAAACGGTCTCGATTTTCCCGGACAGATCCATCCTTCCTATCGGAACTTCGACAGAGGCGAAATACACCCCGCTGAAGGTCTCATTCTTCACCGGGAGGAAGTAGTTACCGGGCAACCCCGTCCCTTCGGTGCGTGCGGTCTCCGTAAGGGTCTTGGCCGTTCTGTCGAAGGAATAGACAGCAAGTCCTCCGCGTATCGAGCTCAGCCCGCGTCCCTCCGAGAACCCTACGTACACCGTGCTGCCGTCTACATACGGAACGGTGACGTTCCCTGTGGTATACGGTCCGTTCTTGTTAGTAGTGGTATATGTGTATACCTTCTCGGATGCCACCATTTTGCCTGATGACGCCTCTAAGACGTAAAGCGTCCCGTCCAGTGCACCGGCATATATGAGATCGCCGGATACCGTCACGTTAGTGTAGTACATACGGCCGCCAATCTCCGCTCTCCACAGGACACTCATGCTCACCGGGTCCACCGCATAGACATATCCGCTGCTGGTGCCGAAGAACATGGTCCCGTAATCATAAACTATGGTGGCCGGGCCGGTGTTGTAGATCATCCCCGTTAGTGTGCGCCCGCTTTCCGGGGAAACCGATCTGTATGGCGCCTTCGGTATCCCGGTAAGCGATGTGTATGTGTCGCTCGCCGTATCGACTGCCTCGTCGTACAGGGCATACTCCACCCTTCCGTCGGCAACGGATATTTTGTACAGGGTCCCGTTGGTCGCCGGAAGATAATAGTATTCCCCGATGATCGCTCCGGTGGCGATCTCGTATCCCATACCAGTGGGGAATTCGAAGCTCCAGACCTCTTCCATGGTCTTCTGGTCGTAAGCGTACACTTTCGGCTCGATCTTATCTGTTGTGGAGCCGCCGGTGACGATTATTATCTTTCCGCCTGCCACCAGCGTCACGCCGCACACGAAGTTCCCGGTGCCGTAATTCTTTTCGAAGAGGGTCTCCGGCAGGGTCTCGGAGACGTCTGCGGTCTGATGTCCGTCCTGAGAGGAGTTGCCTCTGACCTGCGTCCATACCTCCATATTCTCGGGAGTGGCCGCCGGGACGATCCCTGCCGGGTAATATCCGAGTGCGATGGTGCCTCCGTTATACTTAGAGTCAATGCTGCTCTTTCCTGCCCATTTACCGCCTTCGAACTCAAACAGCTTCCATGAGGTGTTCACTGTCTTGGACGTATTCTCGCTTTTGACAATGAAATCTCCTCTTCCTTCTATTACCGTCTTACCGGAGAAGGAATAATCCAACCCCAGATAGTCAAGCGCAGATGCGAGCACATTCTTGTATGTGAGACCGCCTGTATCGGCTTCGGTCCAATAGATATCTCCGTTCCCCATGTCGATAAGCACCATAGGGGCCGTGTCCTCCGCACCGGAGGACTCCGGTGCCGTTAGAATGGAGACTGCCAGGACGCATACGAACACTGTTGCAATTATTTCTTTTTTCATATCGGCACTCAGCTGAAATCCATGTCTTTTGTCAATGTAAGGTAATCTTTGAAATTATTCCCGAAATATTTCGGTATTTTTATTCCATCCCCGAACGCTTCGGGATGGAGTATCCTGGCTACAAGTTCTGTCAGTTGCACCGCACGCGGCGCGGGACGCGAGGCCAGATCAGCCGCCGACTCTTCGAAGACGTATATCTCTCCGGCCTTGAACGCCTTGGTCCTCTTCCATTCGGCGGGGAGTCCGTTCAGCATCCTGTCATATTCGTCCTTTGTGGGCGACCCCTCGTATCCGACGACCAGAATCACATCCGGGTTGTACTTGGATATGGACTCGCTGTTCGCCTGGATCCAATCATTGGATCCCTCGTAGACATTGGTTGCGAACACGAAATCCAGCAGATCTGACATGTACGTCCCTCCCCCGGACACCCACGGGGACTTGACCGTGTTGAGAGCGACCATCACTCGGGGGACAGTTCTCGTAAAATCTGTTTCCAACATCCCCCTGATGCTGTCGAATGCGTCGTACATTGCGTCGATCACACGGTCCCTTCCGAGGTCGTATCCCATGGCCGTGCCGACCACATGAACATTATCCAAGATTGTGTCTATGCTCTCGCCGTCGAATGAGACGACCGTGTTGATCCCTTTCTCCCTGAGCTTGTAGGCCACGGACAGATGCGCGGCTTGTGTAGATATGCACACTACAAGGTCGGGCCTCTGCTTCATGACAAGCTCAAAACTGGGGGTCGAATATCCCCCGACCTCGGCGATGCGGCCCTTCTCGCGGCCCTCCGCGACGGATCTGGGATAATCGCTGTACATGTCAGTACCGACAATCGCGTTGTATCCTCCTACTGCGACGACGGTCTCCGTCGCCGACGGAGATAAAGTGACAATCCGGGTTGCCTGAGGATAACCATAGTAGTTTATACCGGCGGCATCCACTCCTGTTGTCGGATATCCTCCGTCTGGGCAGAGGCCCCAGGCGACGGCGGAGTACTCCGCGATCACGATCGTATGGGGATCATCCGCTTTGGTCCATGTCAGGTCCCCTTTCTTGGTCACGAACAGACTCCAGGTGCGGTCATCCGGAGCTGCGGGGCGGGAATCGATCGTCACGACCGAACCCCCCTCTGTAATCAGCGGGTACCCTTTCTCGGAACATGCGAACTCCAGAGCGGATGCCGCATCGGAATTGACGGAAGTATCTACAGGCGTATAGATGATCTCCCTGCTGCCGAAATCGATTATCACTCCGTCCGCATATCGCATGGAAGAGGTGTCGGATGTGACCGCTACCGCCAATGCTGCTCCTACGAGTACCAGAACTATCGATACTGCGATCTTTGCCGATTTTATATCCACCTGCACACCACTCATGACGTCGGAAAAGGATTTTTGTAAAATGTTTTAGAAGGCATATTCAGGTGGGGGAACCTGCTGAGCCGTCACCATATATCAGCGCGTACCGGGGATTGTCAGATGACTTAAGCCCGTCCCTGCCGATGTTGCTCGGCTCCAATCCGCCGGATTTGTACTCATACTCGGCCCAGTACAACCAGTTACCCTCGGCATCCTGCGATGATGTTATGCCAAATAGCCCCTGAAGGAATTCGCCGTATGCGGCAGTGCCGGCGGTCTCCACCGGGACCTTGTACTTCTCGCATGCGTTCTTGAAGGTCTTCATAAGAGTCTCCCCTCCGGTTCCGTTTATCTCGAAATACAGGCCGCTGCCTGCCTCTATTCTAAACACTGTGCCCTTAGTGTCGCCGTTCCACACTGCTTTGTCTTTAGGCGCAGGTGTGCCTTCCGGTGTCTGGGTGGCCGCGGGGTCGCTCATGTTCCCCTGTCCATACATTATCAGCAGATACTCCGCATCCTTTGACAGGATCGAGTTCATGCCTACCGTGTTGCAGGCCCATTTGTCATCCTTCCATGTGAACTGTACCCACCACGTATATTTGCCCGCGCTATCCTGAACAAAACCATTGCCGAACAGCGAGCCTACTCCCGACGTGCTTCTCTCAAACGTTCCCTCCGGATAAGCGGAGAGCGCATTTTCCAGCGCATCCAGCGCTGTCTCTCCGTTGCCATCGATCCAGAAGTAGACCCCGTCTTCATCCTGGATCAGGAATGTGACGTCATTTGGGTCTTTGTCGTCACCGCTGAGCATAATAAATGCGCCTACGGCGGCTATTGCAACCACTGCTATGACGACAACCGCAATAACTGCTGTTTTTACCATTTTCTCACCCTGGACCGAAGTCCATTGGACATATCTACCAGCAATATATAAAAAATGTTGGAGGATATATCCGATTATTTCCGCGACACTACGGAGGGCATCGCGAGCCGGATCAGAGACTGTTAAAAATCTCATCCAGGATGTACATCGATCCCAACGCTCCCATCACTGGCTTGGGGATGAAACTGAAATGCGACAAGTCTGGCGCCGAGATATCCACCCCCGCTTTGCATACGTCCATGAGCCTCAGGGTCTCGGACATATGGCCGTCCGCGAAGACGAAGTACGGCTCAGATCTAGATATATCCTTTTCTAAATGGCTTCTCAGGCCTTTGCTTTCGATGAAAGCGTTCAGGGCCTTCATGCATCCCTGATCCTCCCCGGGTTCTGCCTCCAGAAACACCGGAATCATGCTGAGATACGAGTACAGCCACTTCGTGAGCGGCAGGAGCACGGAACTGTCCGCCATTACGGCGAACCTCATCCCTTTGGTCTTTTGATTGTATACCAGTTTGTCGATGGTGTTGAACGCGCGGAGGCGCTGCCTGCCGATGTACTCTAAGGCGGGGGAGGGATCCTTTCCCATCACCTTGCATATGTTCTTTATCCATCCTTCGGAGGCGTCGAAACCCACCGGCGCGCCCGCCTCCGGCCTAATGCACCGCATCCTGAACCTCCTTTCATAATATTCCGCCGTCCTCAAGCCGTACTCGGGGCACACCATCACATTGTATTCTGCGTTCGCGGAGACGCCGATGTCGTTCACAGAACATCCCGCCCCAGGGGAGGTCAAGACCTCTATCCCGCAAAGTGCCAGCATGCTCCTCAATTCCTCAAGGGAGTCGGCCCAGGCCTTCGTCGTTATCGGAAGGCCGAGGATGTTCACGGCGCCTTTGCGCACCTCCGTCCTCTCCGGTCCTTTCCATTCGATTATGGACCTTACGGTATGGTCGTAGCTGGAGGAGAACGGCCGAGAGATGAGCGACTCCTCTATCACCAGCGCCGAATCCGCATAACCGAGGCGTTCGATCATATCCGAGATGTTGTCCCCTATGAGCGCGGCCCCGGGAGATTGTATGAACACCGCGACGCCGCCGTCCACCTCCTTCACTATCGGCAGTATCTCCTCTATCTTTGACTCGGCGCCGTTGATGTAGTCGTTCTCGTCCATGTATGTGCACGGCATCCTGGAATTCCAATAGAAGTACTTCTGGGAATATTTCCTGAAGTTCTCCGGCGACCTTCTGGAATAGCACTGCGACGACAGGAACGTGTGGTAATTGCGGCATCCCCCTGGTCCGTGGAGGACCGTGGCGGTCCCGTCGAAGCTCTCCACCGCCATGAGGGCGCCGGTGAAGCCATCCATAGGTATCTTCTTAATTCCTGGCATATCTTTCGTCCCCCATCATTTCCCCTTTCCCCGTAAGCCTCCAGCCCTCCACCGGAGGGGCGGTCGCAGCGTCGGCCATCTCCCTTGCGAACCGTATCACGCACTTCACCCCAACCCCCGCGCGGACGAAGCTTATGTGATGGATATCGGTTATCCCTGTCCGACCGCCGTCGCTGATGATCATGTCCGGTTTGATGCGTTCAACCTCGTCGCTTCCGCCGTCAGGCCAGTAATCCTTGGTGAACTCGACCCTCCCTTCGAACCTGGACCCCTTTCTCCGCTCTGCCTTCCATTCGCGTTCCGGAGCAAGACCAACGAATGCTATCTCCATCCCCAGGTCCAGAATCAGCTCGATGAGCCAATCTATGCTGTGGATGTAGAACGACTCTATGAGTACCTTCTTCCCTTCCAGCTTCTTCCTGAGCTCCGATATCGCCGAGATGTATTCGGTCTCCTCCTTCCTGACGATCTCCGCCGCTTCTTCCTCTATCCCAAACTCTCTGCCGATCCTCTCGGCGAACCTCTTGAACTCATACATCCCGCAGGGAAGCAGGTCCTGTTCGACCTTTATTCCAATCTTCCTCTCAAGGACCTTGGCGACGCCTCTCGACATTGCGTCGTCGTTGACCATGTAGTTCAGAGAGCCGAGTTTGAAGTTCACGATGGAATCCATGTCCGTCTCGTACATGAAACGGCAGTTGACATCCAGTCCGAACTGCCTGAGGAGGGCGGCGGCATCGTCATCCTTGTCCTCGTTTATCCTGAAGAAATATCTCTCTCCGATCAGGTTGACATATCTTCCGGATGGTCTGACATTCTTGTCGACCATATCCGCCACGGCGTCAGCCGCTTCGATATACCCGTCCTCCCAGTCGCCCAGGATGTTACCGTCCGCCTCCACTACCCTAAAATAAAGGTCCGGGTGCTGGTTGCTCAATGCGGTCACCACATCTATCGTGTTATCCCCGATGATGCCGGATACGCAGGTGGTCACGATGAAGAATCTGGTGCATCCTTCCAGAATTAGATCCCTTATCTTCTGTTCCAGCAGCCCTGCCCCTCCGAACACCGACACGGTGTCATCCATATCGGTTGACTCGATCCTCATGAACTGTGGGTCGTTCATGAACCTTCTTTTCTTTCCTTTCCTTATCTCGCTGAGGTTGCGGGAGGACGACATTATGTGAGCACAGCTCCGCGGTCCATGTATGACCGTCACCGAATCGGTCACCGTGCTACAGCCGTAGACCGCGCCTGCGGCGGCGCAGGACGCCACCAGTTTCTCTCTCTTTTTCTCCGATCCCCTCTTCCTTACGCAGGACCTGCAGACGGGGCCGTCAGGGACGGCCCCGTCCGGGTTTGGGAGGACAGCCTCCCCGGCGGCTATGCGCCCCATCTGCTCTTCGGTGAGAGGCCTTGACTCCAGCAGGCGGGACGGATCGTTAAGGATGGAGGCGGCGCTCTCCGCGATCTTCCTGAGCTCCGCGGCCTCGTCCGAATCGGGGAACAGGTGAAGAAGCGGCGCCCCCCTCTTCTCCGACTCGGCGAACAGCCCGCTGCGGGGGATCCGCGCGACTATCGGCAAACACACGGCATCGGCGAACCTTTCCGCCGCGGCGTGCTCGTTCTCCATGCCTCTGCAGTTTAGAATTATGCCGGCGACCCTCGGGATGCCTTTGTCGAAGTTCATTATTCCTTTGAGTATATTGTTGGCCGCGTACAGCGACATGAATTCGCCGGATGTTACGAGATATACGCCATCGGCGTATTCGTTCCTCAGCGGCACGGCGAACCCTCCGCAGACAACGTCCCCGAGGACGTCGTACACCTTCACGTCGATATCCATCTCGTCCACCCCGAGCTTCTTCAGGGTGTCGAAGGTGCTTAGTATCCCTCTGCCGGCGCAGCCGATGCCCGGCTCCGGACCTCCGGCCTCGACGCACTTTATCCCTTTCAGACCATCAAGGACCACGTCCTCGAGGCGGCGGTCGAAGGGAGGCTTGTCGCGGATATATTTCAGGACGGTGGTCTGGTCCCTGCCGTTGAGGAGAGCTCTTGTGGAATCGTGCTTCGGGTCGCAGCCGATCTGCATGACCTTTTTCCCCATGTCCGCCAGCGCATACGAGACGTTGGCCGATACTGTCGACTTCCCGATACCGCCTTTGCCGTAAACTGCTATCTGTATCATTTCTCTCGCAACCGCGAACGACCTGCACGGATATAATGTTGGCTGTTTCGTCCAACTCATTTGAACATAACCCCTTCTTCTTCGGCGGCCGTCCCTCTGCCGTGAAACCTTAATAAACGATACGGTGCATCTTCGGGCATGGCCATACTTTCGGACAAGGACATCTTAGCGGGAATGGGATCCGGCCGTCTGGGGATCAGCGACTATCACGAAAGGGGGCTGACCCCGAACGGCTACGACCTCAGGATATCGGAGATCTCGGTAAGGGGGGACCCGGAGGTCAAGAAGGAAGGCGTAGTCAGGATCCCGCCGAGGACGATGTTCTATGTATCGACGATAGAAAGGGTGCGCATGCCTAATGACGTCTGCGCGCAACTGTGGATGAGGACCACCTGGATCAGGAAAGGATGCATCGGCGCGTTCGGGAAGATAGATGCGGGGTTCGAGGGGACGCTTACGCTAGGGGCGTACAACGCGACGGACGAGGTCGTGGAGATACCCATCGGAGAAAGGTTCTGCCAGATGGTATTCGAGACGCTGCTCTCGGCGTCAGACAAGGATTACGCTCAAAGAAGCGGCAACTATCAGGGGCAGACCGGTGTCACGCTGAACCCGGTAAAGAAGTGACACAATCTTCTTGGCACGCTGTACCTGGCCGGTGGCCCCGTTCTGCGGCTTTTGTCTGCGGGTTTCCTGAAAAAGATGACTTATAAGTCAGAACTTTATATTCAAAGCAAAATTATGACTTATAAGTCACAATATTTTAATACATAATGCATCAACGACAATTATCCAAAGATCGTGATAACCGCCGACAGGAACACGACCGATGGAGAGGACGGAATAAGAGAACAGAACTATTTGGATTTCCTGTTGGAAGAATGATCATATCAAAAATGTGGAAATTTCCACATTTTAGGTACGTACTTTGTGGGATTTTCCACATTTTAGGTATCTATTTTATTGCCGCAGACGTACTGGCACATTTTTGGTACCATCTGGGATCATTCCTCTCTTCTGATATCAACAACGTAAACGCTCATTGTTGGCGAATATGTCTTAAGCTCGGTTATGCGCTCGGCGCATATCCCGTATCCGTGCGACGCGGCGTCCTCTTTTATTTTTTTAACGAAACCGTCAAGCTCCGATCTTTCGATCACTTT
>JAITCQ010000088.1 GCA_031283015.1 Candidatus Methanoplasma sp. | reverse complement strand
GAGGACTGGGGGACAATGTTCGAACGATGCTACAGGATGGCGGGGATGAGTTCGGAGGACATCGTGCAGGTGACGCCGGGGTACGGGCTGTGGACGGCCGGCATAGGGTTCCAGTACGGAGCGGAGAAGCGCGGCGCCATGGTGATACCCATGGGGCCTGGGAACACCGAGAAACAGATCAAGATGATGACGGACCTCCACAGCACCGCGCTCTGCGCAACGTCGTCGTATGCCCTTCTGCTCTCCGAAGAGATCAAGAAACGGGGTATAAAGGACAAGATAAGTCTTAGGAAAGGGATAATCGGCTCCGAGCGCTGGGGGGACAAGATGCGGGAGAGGATCGCGGACGATCTCGGCGTCGAATTGTATGACATATACGGATTGACGGAGATATACGGACCCGGCATCGGGATAAGCTGCAGCTACGAGAATGGCATACACATGTGGGACGATTATCTCTACTTCGAGATAGTGGACCCGAAGACCGGGAAGGTACTCCCGGACGGCCAGGTGGGGGAACTGGTGATAACCACACTCCTCAAAGAAGGGGCGCCGCTGATAAGGTACAGGACCCACGACCTCACCAGGATAATGCCGGGGGACTGCCCCTGCGGGTCAAGGTATCCGAGGATAGACATAATAACCGGAAGGACGGACGACATGGTCAAGGTGAAAGGGACGAACATCTTCCCCGCGCAGTTCGACGGCGTTCTGAGCAAGGTCGAGAACACCGAAAGCGAATATCAGATAATGATCGACCACCTAGACGGAAAGGATATCGTCACGGTGTTCTTCGAGACCAAGCTGCCGGAGGGAAAGAGGCCGGCGCTGGAGAAGGAGATCGCCAAACGGCTTAAGGAGACGATCGGCATCACGGTGATCCCCAAAGCGGTCAACGCCGGGGACCTTCCGAGAAGTGAGAAGAAGACCAACCGCGTCTTCGACAACAGATATTGACCGTCTTCGAAACACCTTTACAAACAACTTCGTTAAAAGTGACCTCTCGTTTCATCGAAGCGAAAGAAATCAGAGAGGCAAGAGGTCACTTTTAGACCAGCGATCTTACAGCAAAAACGCAGGAAATATTCCTTTGTAGTGTGTCTTCATTCTTTAAACGTACGTCATTGCGTCCGTATGCAGTGGATCTATATTCTGGATACATTTGAGACACGCCATGACAGCAACCGCTTCCGGGAGCCGGATAACGGTTGAGAACGTCCGTTTGGAGCCGGATGTTCTCTTATGTTTTGATAAGGCGACAGAACGCTTTTACGCCACGCAGGCGCGCGTCAATCCTTCTTGAACTCGCCCGGCGTTCCGAGAGAGAACTTCCCGCCTGCTGCCAGTTCGAAATGCAGCTTCGTTATTCCGAAGTCGATCATGTTCAGTTTGCCGGGGGGAGTATATGCGGAAAGTTTTCCGTCTGCATAAACGAATCTTGTTCTTTGGTTGTTCATAGCGGTGGGCGCGAACTGGACAGCCTTCATTGCCTCCGCGATCCAACCCGGAACGTTGGTGTTCCCCTCAAGGAAGTCATAGACGCCCCTCGTTTTTCGATGCGGGACTGCCGGCGCGGCGGTCGATGCATCTATCTCCTCGGCCCCGTGACCTACAGTTATGGTGCACACGATCTCTTCGCCTTTCCCGATCTCCAGCGATCCGCACTTTTTGTTGAATGACCCCGCCACCCAGCATGTTCCCAGACCCAGGGCGGTCGCCTCCAGCACGATCTGTTCCCCATAATATCCGCATTTTTCGAACAGGTCCGGATCGTCTGTCCTTCCCTTGACGGCCACCACCGCGCGGACATTCTTTAACAAAGGTGCAGTGATGGAACGGAACGATCCGCTGTCCTCAACGAGTTCCATCGACAGTCCGGAGGCCTTGTTCAGAGAGGAAAGGGATCCCCTCAGGGCATCGGCCTTTTCCGTCTCCATATCCTTCGGAAGATACTTTCTTACCGACCTTCTTTTCCATATCGCGTCGTATAAATCCTTTCTTTCCATTCCCGCAACCCCCTTACCTCTTGTTCCCGCCTATCATCACCAGGTATGCTAACAGCGCTTCCAGCTGTATCCTTTCGTTGCTGCCTTCCACGATCCTGAACTCGACCTCCCCAGTCTTGTCCATCAGCCTCACTTTCTCCGAGTCGGTTATGCTGAGGTCGAAGAACGAGGAATGTATCTGCTTTATTATGTCCTGCCCGGACAGGCCGTACGTTATCATGACGTTGTCAAGCATGTCCCTGGCGCCCAGGAAGTTCCCCGCCAGAGCGGCCTCCAGCATCTTCCTTACCTCTTCCGGCTTGGCGAGGCCGGTGGTGTGGTAGACGACGTCCAGTGTTATCGGCTTGCCGAGGGAGGCGGCCACCTGCAGGGAGTTGACCGCTCTCCGCATGTCTCCTCTCGCGACGTGGATCAGGCCTTCCAGAGCGTCGTCGTCCATTTTCACGTTCTCTTTTTCGATTATCATCCTGAGGTAGATCTCCACGTCCTCCCGGGATAGCGGGCTGAACCTGAACACGGCGCATCTCGACTGTATCGGGTCGATGATCTTTGACGAGTAATTGCATGAAAGTATGAAACGGCAGATCTTGGAGTACTTCTCCATCGTGCGCCTGAGGGCGGCCTGCGCATCGGACGTCAAAGCATCGGCCTCGTCCATGAATATGATCTTGAACTCCGCCGTTCCGAGGGGCGAGGTCCTGGCGAATTCTTTTATCTTCCCTCTGACGACGTCTATCCCTCTTTCGTCGGAAGCGTTCAGCTCTATGAAGTTCCCCTTCCACTCCCCGCCGAAGAGTCCTCTCGCAAGAGCGAGGGCGCATGTGGTCTTCCCGGTCCCGGCGGGGCCGGCCAACAGGAGATGGGGCATGTTGCCGGATGCGACATAAGCCTTAAGCCTCTCTGTGATGTGCCTTTGGCCTATAACTTCGTCCAGATCCTTCGGTCTGTATCTCTCGGTCCAAATCTCATTCATGGGAACGGTTCTCTATGGCGTATGTGAATGATAAAAGTTTTCCGACGCGTCGGCCCGAACGTCGGCGTTCTTTCGTTCGTATCCTCTGCACATCCCGTATAAGTTCGAATACGGTCCTCATTCGGTGAAGAGATCCCTTCTTTCCTTGGACAATCCGTCCAGGAACTCTTCCGCTTCCTTCGGGGGAACGGCGCGTTTCGTTCCGTCCTCCTCTTCGATCACGACCCCGCCCTCCGTCAGCATCTTGTGCCTCTTTTTCCTTACTTCCCGGTCGGGATGGCATACGAATTGGCAGTTGGAGCAGGTGTACTGCATCTCGTACGTGCCGGCAAGCAGGGGGTTGTATGAAACCGGGCCGGTCCTCTTCCTTTGGAGATACTGCCCAACGTATTTCCTGGATATCGTTCTGTAATCCTCGTCATCCTCGGGCAGCGGGAACCGTCCCGGAGACCATGTGGACCACTTTCCGCTCCTGTCCAATCCTGTTATCCCGCCGCAGGGATAGGCGCAGCGCGAGGCCGGCCTACAGTTGCCGACCCTCATCTCCTTTCCGCCGATCGTCATTGTCCTTCTGTCCGGAAGGATGAAGTCCGCTACGCACGACCTTTTGCAGAGAAGGCACCCGTCGCAGTAGTTCTCGCTTTCTGGAAGAGGCTCCGTCGGTTCGAGCTCCAGATCGGTGACCACTCCCCCCAGAGAGAACGCCGCGCCGTACTGTTTCGTCAGGAGCAGTCCCGATTGTCCGATGCTGCCCACTCCGCAGGCCGCGGCCAGTATCTTCAGGGATACCGGCGGGATGCGGTCGAAGATCCCGTTCGGAGTGTCCCTTCTGAACGCGAAGTTGGATGCGATCGGAACGGCCTTGTGCCCCAGGGCCGTAAGGACCGTGGACAGCTCGAAGGAGATACCGAACGTGAACGTGGTCCTCTCGATCTTGTGCCCGCTCAGCGAAAAGTCCTTCTTGCTCAGAAAAGGTTCGATAAGACCCTCGTCGAACGGAACGGCGAAGATTATCGCCGACCTCGCTCCGGGCAGGACGTAGTCGAGGTCCGCGGTGTAAGGGGCGCCTTCCAGCGATCCCTTGGTAGCTATGCCGGACAATGCGGCGCCGAGACCT
>JAITCQ010000076.1 GCA_031283015.1 Candidatus Methanoplasma sp. | reverse complement strand
GTCTACTTCTTGGGCGACATGTTCTGTCATCAGGAAGAAGCGAGAACGTTCATTATCAACGGATCGGAGATGGCGTTCTGCCAAAGGGACGTGTCCATCTTGACCGGGGTTGTTCTTGGATTATTAATCACAGATCTAATGGCAGACCGCATTTATGCGGGGAACATCCGGTTCGCGGCGGCGGGAGCGGCAATGCTGGCACTGACATTCGTCGAATGGACGGTCGAATACTGTTTCACGGCGGACCTTCTTCCGGCGAGGGTCGCGACCGGTATAGTCGCGGGCGCGGGGGTTGCGATGATACTGCAATATGCCGTAACGAAGGAATATGAGGCGGCAAGGAAGTTTGACGGCGAGGTTTAATCGCATTTCGTCCATCCGCAGGACTTACAGATATTGCATCCGCCCTGGAACTGCAGCTCGTCGCCGCATTTGGGACAGGGGTTGGACGCTTTCGTCTGATTGGCCGCGTTCTTTTCCTTCTCGGCCTCAAAGGTTATGCCTTTGACCTCCCTCTGCATCTCCGCATGCATGTCAAGGAGTCCCCAGCCCACAGCCATCGGGCAGCACGACCCCTTGCTGGTGTCCCTTTTGGTGAATGTCCTCACCACATAAGACGGGCAGGAACCGCAGCTCTTCAGCTGGTCCACGATCGAGTTGATGTCGCAGCCGCTCCTCGCCGCCAGCGAGATCATCCTCGACAGACCGATCATGAAGTTGTTGCAGCCGCCGGTGGAACCTTTGTTAAGATAGGCTTCCAGCAATTCCCCGCTGTGGGGATCGAAGAATGCGGTGCAGTGAAGACTTCCGCAGCCAGTCATGAGCTTCCTTTTCTTTCCCACGACGTCGTCGGCCACGTTCTCCACGAACCCCCTCTTTTTGCGTCTCCCGTTCTCTGGCTCCTCTTCCTTTGCGGATTCCTTCTCCTTTGCGGTAAGGATGCCTAGGCGTTTGCAGCCGTCCCTGAATACGGTGACGCCTTTGCAGCCGATCAGCCAGGCGTACAAATAGAGGTCGTAGACCTCGTTCTCGGGGAAATCGTTCGGAAGGTTGACTGTCGAGCTTATGGAGGCGTCGATGTGCATCTGCCATGTCCCCTGAAGGTTCAGGCGCTGTTTGTAGTCAAGGTTCTGCGCCGTCACAAAGAACCGCGGCAGGTCTTTCTCATCGGTCACCCCGTGCTCGTCCATGTATTCCTTTACCACAGGAGTGTAGACCTTGTAATAGTCGTCGCGGCTCGAGAGAGAGACCGTCCTTCTTTCGTAGGAATTGGCGAATATCGGTTCGATCCCTCCAGATATACCGATCATGGTCGAAAGCGTGCCCGTGGGCGCGATGGTCAGCAGCTGCGAGTTCCTTATGCCGTATTTCTTGACCAGTTCCCTCGTCTCGTCGGTGGTGTTCTCGATGAAGAACGGTGATTGCGTCAGGAGATCGATTTCGCATTTAGGGAACTTCCCTTTTTCTTTGGCGAGCAGGGCGGATTCCTTTATGGCGGCATCCGCCATTATGAATCCCACCATGTGACAGAAGTCCATGGCCTTCTTTGTCCCGTACTCCATCTCCAGTTTTATCAGCATGTCGGCGAGGCCCATTATCCCGAGGCCTATCTGCCTCCAGTCTCTGACCGAATCCCTCTGTTCCTGCAGCGGATGGAGAGGGAGTCCCTCGTCAAGCACATCGTTGAGTCCCCTCACGCATATGCCCACCGTGCGTCTGAAATCCTCCTCGTCGAATTCTCCGTCTTTGACGAACGCAGCAAGGTTGATGCTTCCGAGTAGACAGCTTCCTCCGGCGGGGAGAGGCTCCTCTGCGCAGGGGTTGGTGCCGGCGTAATGATAATCGGGGAATTCGCTGAGGAGGTTCCAGGACTCTATCCTGTCCCAGTAAAGGCACCCGGGCTCCCCGAAGTCCCAGTTCGAGTAGCAGAGCTTCTTGAAGAAATCATGGGCGTTGAGGTTCTTCTCAACGGCGTCCTTCGTCTCGGGTCTGTGGAACGTCTGTTTGAATATCTCTTTGGTCTTAACGCATTCCATGAACCTGTCGGTCACCCGCACGGACATATTGGCCTTGGTGGCCCTGTCGACGTCCGTCTTCACCAGAGCGAACTCCTCCAGGTCGGGGTGCTCGCAAGATATGGACAACATGAGCGCCCCCCTCCTTCCGTGCTGCCCGATGAGGCCGGTGACCATTGCGTAGAGGTCCGTGAAGGACACCGCCCCAGATGTCTCAGATGCGGTGTTGTTGATCTTGGCGCCGCGGGGGGCGAGTTTGGACAGATCGATGCCGACGCCGCCTCCGTAGCTGAACGTTCTGGCGAGTTTGCCCGCACATTCGAATATGGATTCTATCGAATCCTCCGGCGGGGCCACGACGTAGCAGTTCGAAAGCGTGATCTTTAGCCCCGTTTTGTGAAGCCCGCGGTTGGCCAGTATCCTTCCGCCGAAGAGGAACTTCTTCTGCCTGATCATCTCCCGTATATCGCTGTTCCCTTCGCTGACGCGGTCCAGCCAGTGGTCGAACGTCTCCCCGTTGTAGCAGTATTTCTTCTGCCAAATGTCGATACCAAGCTGGTTATCCTTACCCAACCAATCTTCGATTTCCATGCAATAACCCCATCTTCAATCAACATTACTTTCTCCGTAATTAAACCTCTGATAGTTGGATAATGCCGTCTGCGCCCTTTCCGGAAACAAGGTAAAAGAACGTGCGGCCCGGGTTTTTTTGCTGGATGACGCCCGTCGAGGGGTTCCGTTGTTCTTCATCCCCGAAAACGCCTTTATTGTGGGGTAAAAGGGGGCTTTGCCCCCTTCGCCGCCATTTACCGTCGATTTTTCCTCCCGGTACCGGCCGGCAATATTCGAGCGTTCTTTAATAAAGTATTTAAGATAGGGGAGAATTAGGGGGTACAACAGCTCTGTTATCCGACAGATGCATTTTGGCCACAATTCATTATGGTGAAGGGACAAAAATGAGCAAAGAGGACGTACTTAAGACAGGGACAACCACCATCGGGTTGAAGATAAAGGATGGTGTGATCCTAGCATCCGATCAGAGAGCGACAATGGGCCATATAATCGCGCACAGCGAAGTCCAGAAGGTGTACCCCCTAGCGGATAACCTCGGGATGACGATCGCGGGTGTCGTGGGCGACGCACAACTCATGGTCAGGTTCATAGAGAGCGAGGTATCGATATATTCGATGAAGAGAGGGTCGCCGATATCGGTGAGGTCCGCGGCCACGCTCGTCGGCAATGTGATGCGCCACGGCTTTTATCTCGGACTGATAGTCGGCGGCTACGACTCCACCGGCGGCCATGTGTTCAGCGTTGACGCCGCAGGCGGGTACATCGAGGACAATTTTGTATCGATCGGTTCCGGCGCGACCTTTGCGATGGGGTCTCTGGAAGCATCCTATAAAAAGAACATGACAAAGAAAGAAGCGATCGACGTTACGATCACGGCGCTCAATTCCTCAAGGAAAAGGGACAGCGCGTCCGGCGACGGCATGCTTATATCCTATATCGGGCCGAAAGGCTACGAGGAGATACCGCAGGAACAGATAAAGGCTCGGTGCGGGGAGCTCGGATTCGTCTACCCCAACTGAATCTTCTCTTCAAACATTTTCCTACATTATTGTAATCAAAAGCAGGATTTCACATGAACC